>CALGWV010000121.1 GCA_937936325.1 uncultured Bdellovibrionales bacterium
AGTAAGATGGATGAGAAATTAAAGTTTATAGCAAGACATTTAGAAGGTGAAAGTGTGAGCTCTTTATGTAAAGAGTTTGGAATATCAAGAACCACTGGTCATAATTTAATTAAGAGATACAGAACCATGGGATCTGAAGCATTAGTGGAACAAAAAAGAACCCCACACAGATATGCAAATAAACTACCCTTAGAGGTTGAGGCTCTAATCTTAGATCTTAAACGTAAGTATTCAGATTGGGGTGCTCCTAAGATTAGAGATAAAATTATAAAAGCTTACCCACATATTAAAGCTCCAGCTAAAAGTACAGTTCATGCTGTTTTGGATCGCAATGGTTTGGTAACACATCGTAAAGGTCGCAAACGCTATAAGAACGAAGGAACCCAATTGCTTCACGTACAAAATCCAAACGACCTTTGGTGTGCAGATTATAAAGGAGAGTTTATGACCAAGGATAAAAGGTACTGTTACCCTTTAACCATTACAGATTACTCTTCTAGATATTTACTAGCCTGTGATGCACAAACTTCAACAAGTATGGAGTTTGCTTTTGAAGTCTTTGAAAAAGCCTTTAAAGAGTATGGTCTACCAAAAGCTATTAGAACTGATAACGGATCCCCTTTTGCTAGTGCACAGGCTTTTTACAATATGACGAAGTTATCGGTATGGTGGATGAGGTTAGGAGTTAAGATTGAGCGTATAACTCCTGGTAAGCCCCAAGAAAATGGAAGGCATGAACGTATGCATTTAACCTTAAAACAAGCCACAACTCGTCCTCCTCGAGAAAACCTTATAGCTCAACAAGAAGAGTTCAATAAATTTAAGAAAGTTTTTAATGAGGAAAGACCTCACGCAGGTCTAAAAGGCAATTACCCAGTTGAACGATACAGGTCTTCCTGTAGAGAATACAAAAAGCCTGAACCATTGTTTTATCCGTTCCACGATCAAACAGTGAGAGTGACTCAATGTGGTCGTATTTGCACAAAGCGTATGAAAGTCTCATTAAGTCGTGCCTTTGCCGGAGTTGAAGTGGGTTTGAAAGAAATGGAGGATGGCATTTGGGTTGTTAGTTTTTTAGATTATGATTTAGGATATTTTGACGATAAGAGTAAAAAGGTGGAGCCAATCACTGATCCTTTTGGACTGGCAAAAGTGTAAAGCATGTCTCCGGTATAATCTGTAAACTATGTCTCCGGGACGGACCGACAAAGCTTCAACCGTGCATCTACGGGTGGTTTCGGGTTGAGGGTGACGATAAAGTGACGAGATTTCAAAAAAAAAGCCATGTTGTAAAAACATGGCTTTCGCTAAGCGCCTGACTTCATTGAAGAAAAAATGGTTGCATCGTCCAAAAGCCAAACATTTCAATATCTTAACTTACTTTGTATCCATGAGGGAACCACCTAGTTCCCTCTCTTTGATGTAATCATCGGTATAAGCTTAAGTCAACGACGTCTGCTATTCCCATGCCCCTTGTATCAAACTCTGCTCCCACGGCCTTCATTAACGCTTGATCCTCTGTTTTCTTATCAGGCTCAGGCCCTCTAAAATCCAATGGATCAGTTGTCCCAGTCACATCCGTTCCAGAGAGTCTCACATAATGCATCATTGTCTTTAAGCTCTTCCAGCCGCCAACTCGCATCACCCTCGGAATAGGTACACCTCTTTTTAAAAGCTCAGTTGCAAAGCACGCTCTCAAGGTATGAAAACAAATAGGCGTTATACCTATTTCCTTACAAAACAATCGCGTCTTTTCAGCCTGACTCCAATTCTGAAACATCCCAGGTCTTGGCAAAACATAGTCTGAAAAATCTTTTTTAGTATTAGATTTTTCAAACGTATTTCTTGCCCTCAATTCACTAATCACTTCTTGCAGTGGTTCACATATTGAAACTGTCCGCCAATCACCATTTTTTGTCCAATCCTTGTAGGTCTTATATTTTTTAGAATAGCCTCTTTGGATTGTGATTGTGCGCTCCTGTTCATTTATATCCGTCCACTTAAGTGCGTAAAGCTCATTAACCCTTGCCCCAGTATATACGGCAAATGACCATATAAAATACCAGTTAGGCTCAAACTCTTTAGCACACACCAAAAGCTTTTTTATCTCTGCTGCTTGTAAGATTTCAGTTCTCTTACGTCTTCTACTAGCAACACTGACTCCAATAGTGGGGCTTTTTGAAACGCCATTGATAAGTTCGTGAATGATGCCAAACTCGAAAACTTTTTTAATGTCACCTCGCATTTTTGAAAGAGTCGAGCCAGCTTTTCCCTTGGCCTTCATCTTATTCAATAGTCTGGTCACATCAGCACTCGTTATCTTTGCTGCCAGCTTGTCATCCCACTCACTCGTCCATTTTCTAAGTGAAGATATAGCTTCACTTAGAGTTTGGCGGCTCTGAGGCCATCTCCCTTCCTTTAGTTCATCGAAAGCGTGTAGTTCATAAAGACCTACAAGCTTAATCCAAAATGTCCCAAATTCTTGAATAATTGCCTTTTCTTTTTCAGCCTCACCAATCAACTTTCGCTCAAGTTCATTAGCTTTTTTAGAACCTTTCTTAACTCCAGGGTAAATACCTGTTTTCCAGATTCTGCCTTTCGGATGTTCCTTACATCTAATACCTACTTTTATCCTTAGTCTGTTCTCATCGTTTTTAATTTCTTCATATTGTGGCATTTCCACCTCCTATTAATGAGGTGTCTAACAACCGATCTAACTCTTCTTTTTTGAAGCGATTTAAACGTCCTAGTTTTCTTGGCCTTAAAAAGCCTCGATAAACTAAATTTTTTAAACTACCAAGTGACACTCGTAGATATTCTGCTGCCTCCTTTGTTGTTAACCATATTAAATCTTTATAGATCATCTCTTTCTTGCCACAGTTAGTGCAAGTGAAATTTTCTTTTTCAAACATATCAAATTCTCCTTTAAAAATATATAAATTAAAAAAAATAAAAAATATTACGCTGAGATAATTTGTGATTTTTCTTTAAGAAGAATTCCTAAAAAATCATCCTTTGATATTTTTCCATTTTTCTTGATGTATTCTCTAAATTGAATTTCTAAAAGATCAGCATTTGATAAAGATTCGTTTTGCAGCTTCTTTATATGAGTCTCGTTAACTAAAGTTAGAGCTAGTTCAATAAGCACACTAGATTTGACTCTCTTTCCATAGTCTTTTTTGTTAACCTTGGTCAGTAAATTATTAAGTAATTTCTGGGCTTGGTGTGTGATCCTAGTAGCGGTGTATTGTGCACTTTTCTTTTTAAGTTTTGTTACATTTTTATTTTCAGTTTGTTCCATTTTATCTCCTTCGTTTTGTTAAAAAACGAGAAGACCGCTTTTGTGGTAGTAGGTGTTCTCAAAGTCTTTAATTTTATCTAGATAAATCTATACTAATCTCTCTAGCTCTATCTTTTCCATTAGTGTCCATAAATGAAAACTTGATCCTGCATTTTGATAGTTCCATTTGCCTGGTGTGATCTAGGGTTTTATTTTTAAAACCAAAGAGTTCAACTTCTTTAATTGAGCCGTTTTTAGCCAAAAAGAAGTCTAAGGCCTCTTGACCGCCATCACCTAAGACTAAAACACTATCTGTTACAGATAAGCCTCCAGTATTGCCACCATTTGTTTCACTCATGTAAGCAAATGGGTCACTATATACTTTTAATTTTTTTCCACCTCCTGATTTTGAAAAAAAGTTCTTTTGTAGATTTCCAAGCAGCTTTTTTGACCAACTGCCATCTTTTTTTTCATTAAACTCCACAGCCCCTGTGCCTGATTCTCCAAGCAAAAATCTAATAGTTCCTTTGGTTCCCACTTGAACTTTTTTAGTGCCATATAGCCATTTTGCAAGATCAGACTTGTAACCCATTTTCTTAACAAGTCTTTTAATATCAAAAATGCTTTTTTCTTTGTCTTTTTGATTTTGTCTTGGAATATGAAACTCTTTGTAGTCGCGTTTTTGGCTGCCAATATGTTTTTCCAAGAGAAGCAGGTTTTTGTTACCTGTGATCTCTGAAATTGACTCTAAAAGACTTAGGTTTTTGTGATTTGCAACAAGTTCAATTAAAGACCCTGTGGTTCCTACTTTGTTTCCTCTTCTGGTTTCAGTGTTTTCCCATCTATTTCCTCTAATGAGGATCTTTTCTCGTCCTTTAAGTGTATAAGATCCGTCTTGGTTTTGATTAAGGGCGATTCCATTGTTTTTACAGTACTCTGGAATTGACCTTGATCGAGCTTTGCTAACATGAGCGTTAAGAATACTGTAAACACTAGAATACTCAGGCCCAGATAAGAGATCCCTTTCTTTAGGTTTTGTAGTAGGTCCGACTTCTTTAGCGTCACTCTTCTCAAATCGTTTATGTCCGCCTGAGTGGAAAGGGAAGTGGCTTGAATCTCCCACAAGATTTCCGCTTTCATCGTAGAGAGAGTTTGCAGCTCTTGTGAGACTTGCTCTAAGATTTGGTCTCCTGTCGAATTCCTCTTTATTTCTCTTAAATAACTCAACTAAATTCTCCTTTTTGTAAAGTTCTCCAAGGGATCTGTCACGAATCCCTTTTGTTCTTGCAGGATGAAAATATGTGATAACCTTACCTCGATCATTCACATTGATACCTAGATTTCCCATAAGTGAAACAAACTCATCAATATTAGTCGCAATTCTTCTTGCAAGATCTGCTTTTTGCATAATCTGAAGCTGATGAGGAAGTCCTCCTCTTCGTTTAATTTGATGAGCCTTACTAGATAACTTTTCTTTTTGCTCTGACGTGGTTCTTGTCACTGTTGATAGGCCATTAGATCTTGAGCTTTTGTCACAAACAGCGTGCCACTTAGCTCTTTCACTAAACCTGCTCTGAATCCTCTCTCCATTGTTATCAACGGCACAAAATAAAACATGGGTGTGAAAACACCCATTTTTATTAATGTGTGGAACAACAACGACATCGTTGTCAGGATAAAGAGTTTTTGCGTTTTTAATTCCTATTTCAAAA
>CALGWV010000122.1 GCA_937936325.1 uncultured Bdellovibrionales bacterium
TGAAATCAAGGCAAAACTGCGCCTTCTTTTTAAAAAGAACAATTCAATAAAAGGAGAACAAATATGAATTTTTCAAATCTGCTATCAAAGATAGCAAGAACAAACAAAACACAAAAATATATTATTTTTGGTCTATTAGCAGCAAGTGTTATGCAAAGCACAGTGTGTGCACTTTTACTTCTAAAAAAGCCAATTATAATAGAAAGAGTCAATCAAAAAACCCCTGTAGCGCTATCAGTTGAAGAAGATAAAAGAAGCAAAGAGGAAATTTTAGAATTTATAAAAAAATCTATAAAATTTAGATTTAATTCTGAAATATTAAAAAAAAACTTAAGAGATTGGATCTCAAAAAAAGAGCTTCAATTTAGAGAGTTTGAACAAAAACAGTTAAAACAAAATGGTATTTTTCAAGAGGTCTTAATTCGAGAAGTCACTTTAAATGACAAGGGAAACTTTCAAATCCATGCCGAAAGACTCATCCGCTCTGAAAAAGCTAAAGGAATTATAGACTTTGTGGTGATTGCAAAAATTAACACTGTCAATCGAACTATAAAAAATCCATACGGCCTTATTTTAGAAAGAGTCAGTCTGAAATCAAAAAGCAAAAAGGAGAATGAATCATGAATTCACTGTTATGCTTACTATCATTTGGTTTTTTAGTCCCAACTTGCAGCGTAACGCCTATGGTATATGCTTCAAATGGAGCATATCAAAAAGAAGTTGATTGCAGTTTTAAAGCCATGCCTATTGTACGCGTTCCTTATAATAAGCTTACAATCTTATCTTTTCCCACTCGCCCAGTGCGAGTGATTTCTGGAAAAGAGTCTTTTGACATTAGGTTTATCAAAAATGACCTCGCTTTAAAGTCAATTAGACCAAAGAGTGAATCTAATCTTTTTGTCTATTTAGAAAATGAAACTTGTGCTTTTCAAACAAGAACAGTTCCAGGTGTAGGTGATGAAATCATTATTGTTAATACAAAAAGAAAACCAAAGATTAGTTTTTTAAAGCTTAAAAAACTAAGAAAAAAATTAAACCGCAAAAAAAGAAAGAAAAAAGGAGGAACAGCAGAATGAGAAAAATTAGAGCATTTTTAAAAAAGCCCTCTTTAAAAGGATGGGGAAAAGGAGTTTTTTTCAAAGTAGATGGCTATAAGACTGTTTTAAAAGGAAAAGCATTTCTATTTATTTCAGGCGCTATTTGCTGTTTGTCACTTTTATTTAGCTTTTCTAAATCTAACAAAATTCTAAATCCAGAAATTGATCCAAGGTCGCCAAAACTCAGTAGTGTGATTAAATTTAAAGATGATTTTAATTTCATTAAAATAAGGTCTCTTTATGATGAAGAAAAGCTAAGAGAACAAGAGCTTCAAGATCAAAAAGATAGGTCACTTAAAAGCAAAAAGATAGAAAATAGGAAAAGGAACTTAAGTGAGACTTTTTCTCCAATAAAGATCTACTCTAGAAATGTTATAAAAGACATTCCTGAGGGGTCAATTGCTAAAGTAAAATTAAGAAATACAGTGCTTCCAGATACCATGGCCGAAGCAGTTCTTATAAAAAACCTCAAAATAAATGGAGAGATGCTCATACCAAAGGGCACTCGCTTTTTTGGAGTTTCAAAAGAAGAAAATCAAAGGCTTGTGATTCATTTTAAAAAAATGATTCTACCAACTGGCGAAAAATTTAAATTTCAAGGTTATTCTCATAGATCAAAGGATAATTCATACGGGTTGAAATCCACTGTTATTGGACCAAGGGCTTTGTCTGCTTTAGCGAGTACAGGACTTTATTTTGTTAGTGGATTTTCTGAAGGACAACTTGACCGAATGAAATCAGGACAACACGCACCGAAATCTTCATTCAAAAATGGAGTTTATATGGGGGCTTCTAAAGCCTCTTTAGAGCAATCAAGACAAATCCTATCGAATTTAAAAGATAGACAAAGAATTTTAAAGGTATCAAAAGGCAGGAGATTTAACCTTGTCTTTTCAAATGAAGAGAATAAAGGAGGTCTCTACTATGGTTGGTAATGGATTAAATGCTAAACACAGATCGAAACCAAAAGACCTACCCTGGGAAGATAAGCTGATTAATCTTGCTATTCTACTAATAAAGCCTTTTGAACAAATTGCTAAAGGTATCTGGCATGGATACTTGCCATATGGCATAATTTTTCTTTCAAACATATGTTTGTATTCTTTGTTTTTAAGTGACCTAGATTTGTATCTAATAAATCAAGTTCCAGGCTTAAACTGGGCTCTAGGTTCAGTAAGATCAAAGTGGCCATTCGCATATTTGGCATTTTTATCACTCATGCCACTTGCAGTATGGGCTGCGATCATGGCTGCTTATTGGGATAAGATGCAAAGAGACTTAAAAAGCGCTCTATTTGAATCAAAAATAAAAACTCCATCCGGAAAACTACCTTTTTTAATTTCAGATGAGTACATTGATGAAAATGCAAGAGAACTGATTCTTAATAAAAACGGTACTGGAATCGAGCTTTTTAAAGAAAACCAAAAGCTTTTAGCTGAAAACTTAGAAATTTTCATAGATCAAATCTCTGAAAATCGAGAAACAAGTGAAATAGAAATAGTCTACTCAAGAGAACGGTTAGAAAAACTAGTTGAATACAACCATCCAATGGTTAAAAAACCAAATACAATTTGTATTGGTTCATCTAGAGGAAAGGTAAGGTACTTTGATTTTACAAAAGACCCCCACTTACTTGTTGCTGGCCAAAGTGGAAATGGAAAGTCTACTTTTTTAAGGCAAGCCATTGTAAGTCTTTATATGGCTAATAAAGACATGAAGTTTACTTTGATAGACTTAAAAGAAGGTCTAGAGTTTCAAACTTTTGAGCATCTGCCAAGAATTAAGGTGATTGAAAATCATGAAGATGCAGTTAGTAAGTTAAAAAATCTTTGTGAAATTGAAATGAAGTACAGAAAAGAACTTCTTAGAAAAAATAAAGCAACTGACATTGAGGCTTTTAATAAGATTTCAAAAAAAGTAGATGCAGATGGAAGCCCCTACAACGGAGCAAAACTTTGTAGAAAAATGGTCATCATAGACGAAGCAGCTCAGCTTTTTTATAAAAGAGGAGGCTCTGCTCAAGGTGAAAAAAACGCAAAGCTTTTTACAACTGAGATAGCATCGACCTCAAGAGCCATTGGGATTCATCTAGTGATCTGTACACAAAGGCCAGATCGAAACACTGTTGATCCACTTACTAAAGCCAACTTAACCGCAAAGCTTTGCTTCAGGCTGCCAAATTTAGCCTCAAGTAGAACTGTTTTAGACACTGGAAGGGCCGCAAAGCTTCCCGAGATCAAAGGACGAGCCATTTTTGAATATGGAAATGGAAACTCCGAGGTGCAGGTTCCTTTTTTATCTGCTGAAAAAGCCAAAAGTCTTTTGAGTCAGTATAAAAAAAAGAAAAAGCCTGGGGCAAAGAGTTCTGAACCTGAAACTACAACTAACAAGTTTTCACCTCCAACAACTTGAGGTGAGCTATGAGAAAAATTAAAACTGCAAAAAGATTTTGCTCACTGACTGAGAGAGACTATGAGGTGTTTAAAAATCTCTGGAAATGGAAAATGCTCTCAACCTCTGCTTTGCATGTGATGCTTTTTAAAAACTGCTCACCTGATGTTTGCTATAATAGGCTTAGAAAACTTGAACGAAGAGGATATATAACAAGTATCTATTTAGATACGCTAAAAGGTTTTATATGGACTCTGAACACCAGAGGTTATAAAAGCTGCAGGCCTCTTCTTCCAGATTTAGTTCAAAATGGATATAAGTCTGAGCACAAGGAGCATGACTTTTGGGTCACAGTGGTTCATCAATCTGGTTTTTTAAGTAAAACTCCAGACAACTATAGAACCATCAGTGAGCAACAACTCAGACGAATTGATCCAGATCACCTGAAAGAATGGATACCAAGTCCTGATTTACATAGGCCTGATGGCTACTGGTACTACACTAATGGGGTTGATAAAAAATCAATCACATCTTTAGAAGTAGAGTTTAGTCAAAAAAACAGATCAGCTTTTTCCAATACGATTTCTTTTTATGAACACTGCACTCAAATTAATAATGTTGTGTGGGTTGTGAAAAACACTTCATTTGGAAAAAGAATTGTTTCAAAAGTTAAAGATGGTATCCAATCTGAAAATCAGATCCACTTTGTGTTCAAGCTGGATCACATAGTTGATCAAGGGTGGAATGCTAAGTCTTTTGCGTCAACTGGAGAATCTAAAACAATAAATCAAATCTTATTTGAGGACTCTCTTGAAGAGGTCATAAAACTATCATCGGCGTCGATGGTAGAGTCTATGACCGATTTTCGAAGAATTCCAAATAAAAACAACAACTTAAATAAATCGTAATTTCACACTCGTTCACTACACAACCAATGATAAGGAGCGAAATAAACTAAGAGGAGAAAAAATATGGAAAA
>CALGWV010000123.1 GCA_937936325.1 uncultured Bdellovibrionales bacterium
TATTGATTGTGGCTTTTCTATTGGCCGATTTATTAATCTTATATGTTCGCTCTACATTGATGACAACCCGAGTGAAAAGGCCCAAGAGTATTGCATCTCAAGGTTTAAATAGCAGACAAAATATCAAACCTTTGTCCTATCAGGACTTCGCGCCATTATCTGAAAACAACTTATTTAGCTTTGATCGCACCATGCCAAAAGCCCTAGGAGACCTAACAGACAACAACGATGACTCTACGACTGAAGACCAAGACAATACTCCAGTAGAATCCGACCTGCCCATTACTCTTTTAGGAACCCTGGTCCACGCCAATCCCTATAAATCTATTGCGACAGTCACAGTTAAAAATAAACCTGTCAGCCTGCCAGTTAGAGTGAAAGAGGAGATCGAAGGCTTAGCTGAAGTGATTTCTATAATAAGAAAAAAAATTATTTTTAGAAACCTAAATAATCGCCGTCTTGAATATGTAGCTTTAGAACCAGACTCCATTCCTTTAAGCTCACGTCCTACTCCTCGTAACTTCTCAATTGGGGATATTCAAACTCCAAAGCCATCACAAAGTGCAGCTAAAGGTATCTCTCGAGAAGGGAACAGATTCACAATTGATCGGGCTTTTCGCGACTCCCAGATCAAACAATCAAATCTAAATTCACTTTTAAAAGAGGCTGCAGTCAGTCCCTATAGAGATCCAACCACAGGTGAACCTGCTGGATTTAGATTCACTGGAATCAAGCGAGGAAGCATTTTTGAAACACTAGGCTTTAAACGCTTTGATATTATCAAATCCGTCAATGGCAAATCTGTAACAACAACAAACGACGCTCTCAGTATGTTTGCTCAGTTTAAAAATGCCGACAATATTAATGTCACCATTGGTCGAAACGGCCAAGATCAGAATTTAGATTATAACGTTAACAACTAGAACCGGACGTGTCCTTAATACTTCATCACAGCCCAGGCAAAGTAAGTTTATTCATCCTTCATTTGTCGTTTATCTCCAGACCGCCTAGACAATCATCTAGAAAGTTAATCCCCATCCCCATTACAAAAAGCTCTGACAGATGTAATGTAGGAAGAGGAGCTTATAAATAGAATATATTTGTAAGTCAGTTCCATTTTATTGACTTTAAAGTAGGTCTTCATGAAATTTATAAATATTTTCTTTAAATGCACTCTGAATCTTTTAGTTGCAGCTCAATTTTTGAGCCTCAGCTCAAGCCTGGCTGCAGATGCGAAAAAGCCCAACTCTTTTAAAGAACCCAAAAAGAAATACCCCGTTTCAAAAACAGGTGTCCCCTTTAGTAAGGCTTACCCTGAAGACATCACAAATAAAAATTTTCCAGATATTGTTGAGAATTTTGATTACCCGAATATCGAAATCCAAGAGCTTGTAAAGGTCATGTCCAAACTCACCGGTCGAAATTTTCTTTTGCAAAAAGGGGTTTCAGGCTCCATCACGATTATTGCTCCAACACCGATTACTGTAGCTCAAGCCTATCAAGCTTTTTTATCAGCCTTAGCTGAAAATAATCTCACCGTAGTTAAATCCGGAGCCTTTCATAGAATCATTAAATCTAACAAGGCTAAATCTAGTAACATCGAAACCTATGTTGGGGAGTATTTTCCGACTGGGGAGCAGATGATCACTAAGATCATTAAATTCAAACATGTCCCAGCTAAAGATTTAGAAAAAGCCATTAATTCTCTCAAGTCTCCTGAAGGGGACGTTAAAATTTATGAGCCCACTAACTCTATTATTTTCACTGATTATGGGTCTAATGTTGAAAAAATCATGGGCATCATTGCACAGCTTGATGTTCAAGGATTTGAAGAAACCATGGAAGTCATAAAAATCAAACATGCTAAGTCTAAAGACATCTCTGCCATGATCAACAAAATCATTAATAAGGGTGACACCTCAAACCGTCGATTTGGCTCTAGCCGTTACAGTAAAAAAGAAAAAGAAAAAGGCGGAATCAATATCTCCTATGTGACCTCTGATGACAGGTCTAACTCTTTAATTGTTTTAGGAAATGGCTCTGGGATTGAAGAGACTAAAAAGCTCATCGCCAAATTAGATTTCCCTCTACCGTCTGGTCAAGAAGCTGGCGGTGTTTATGTCTACTATATGAAGCACGTCAAAGCCGAAGATGTGGAAACCACACTCAATGGCATAGCCCAAGAGTCTAATAAAGCCCAAAAAGAAATTGAAAAACAGCAAACTCAAGGAGGCTTTCGACCGCCAAGTCAAAATACTGTCGGAAAGGAGTCCGATAAAAAAACCACTGCAGCCATTTTTGGTGGAGAGGTTGTCATACGAGGAGATAAAGTCACGAACTCGTTGATCATCACAGCCGGCAGAGATGATTACGAGAAGATCATTGAAATCCTAAACAAAATTGATATTGCCAGAGATCAAGTCCATGTAGAAACAGCCATTGTTGAAATGAATATTAACAAAACTAGGGACCTAGGTTTTGACGCTTACCACTTAACTCCAGGTCAGTCTGCCACTGGCTCAACAGGGAGCCAATCCTTAGCAGTTCAAGGCTTTGGTGGGTTAGGCGGAGGACAGCTAATTAGTCTTATTGCTGGTGGAGTGACGGGCTTAGCCCAGAGTGCAGCCTCCGGCGTTCTCAGTGGAGGTGTCGTTAACTTTGGCTTTGGTAAAAATATTCAAGTAAATTTAGGGGGTATCACGCAAACTTTACCTTCAATTGTAGGACTTCTAAAAGTCATACAGACTAATAACCTCGGTAATATTTTGTCTACACCCAGCATCACAGCTTTGGACAATACTAAAGCCGTCATCAGCGTAGGATCTGAAATCACCATTGGAGAAACCACAACAACTCAAACCAACGCGACTTCAACAACAGCGGCACAAAGAGCTAATGTGAGTATTGAGCTAGCGATCACACCTTCGATCAGTCCAGACACTGATGTGGTGACATTAGAGCTGGAACAAAAAGTCGATGAGCTTGTTTCGGCAAGCACAAACATCAAAAAAAGAGCCATAAACACAAGCCTTGTTGTGAGACACAGAGATACAGCCGTTATTGGTGGGCTTATCTCTGAGAAAAACTTTATTGACGTGACAAAGGTGCCTCTTCTTGGAGACATCCCCATTTTAGGTTGGTTGTTTAGAAGCCAAAAGGTAGTCAAAGAAAGATCTAATCTCTTGGTCTTTATCACCCCTCGAATTATTAGAAACTACACCCATGCCAACGCACTTTTAAATGACAAGTTAGATGATCGTATCGATTTTATAAAAAAGAATTCTGGAGGAAAAGATCCTTTTGGTTCCAGAGTTAACAAATTTCGCACACGACTTAAAAGCAAAAACCTAAAAGAAGAGCAATGGGACAAGGATTTTGATCAACTCTAGGACAGTGATTTGGACATACAAAATTTATTACTAAAAAGCACAAGTATGGGTCCTCGAGATGTAGAGGTTTTGTTTCGCACAAAGCTCTCTCAAGACGGGACCCTAAAAGATGTCATGGAGACCAAGGACTATAAAACTCCTGATGATATTGTCTCTGATCTGTGTCGCTTGATTGGCGTGGAGTTTGTTTCGGATATCCCAGTTTCAGATATTCCTGGGTACTTAGTTTCAGATATCAATATTAATTATGCTAAGGCAAAAAAAGTCATTCCTTTATCTGAAGATGACTCTTTTATTACTGTCTTACTTTCAAATCCTCTAGACACACAAATTTTAGGGGATTTAAGATTAATCTTTGGTAAACCCATTCGATTTAAAATGAGCACGGCTCAAAAAATTGAAGAGGCCATCAACCGTGTGTATGAAAAAAACACATCCAACTTCGCTGGCCTTGAAGACCTCGGCGAAGAAGACACCGACCTCGACAACCAAGTCATAGATCTCTTAGATGCTGAAGATGACGCCCCCGTGATAAAACTCGTCAATAGTATTTTATTTCGCGCGGTGAAAGAGAAGGCCTCAGATATTCATATTCAACCTAACGAAAAACACATTGCTGTGAGGTTTCGTATTGATGGTGTTTTATATAGTGTTTTTAAGCCACCAAAAAAACTTCAAAATGCCATCACCTCAAGAATTAAAGTTATGGCCAACCTCAATATTGCAGAAAAACGTTTACCTCAAGATGGTCGTATTCCGTTAAAGCTGGCCGGAAAAGATATTGATGTGCGACTCAGTACAGTGCCCACAGCTTTTGGTGAAAGCATTGTGATGAGAATTCAAGATAGATCCAGTTTGATCTTAGATATTGCAGGTCTTGGGTTTTCAAAAAAATCTTTGGAAGAAATCTACAAGTCTCTTCAAAAAACCTATGGGATTGTGCTTGTCACTGGACCCACAGGGAGTGGTAAGTCCACCACTCTTTATTCTTGCCTGCAAAAAATCAATACCATTGATCGAAATATTCTCACTGTAGAAAACCCAGTGGAGCAAAGAATCCCGGGCATTGGTCAAATCCAAGTAAATTCTAAAATTGGACTCACCTTTGCCAGCGGCCTCAGAGCCATACTGAGGCAAGATCCCAATGTCGTGATGATTGGAGAGATCCGTGATTTAGAAACTGCAGAAATCGCTATTAATGCTTCACTCACAGGTCACTTGGTTCTTTCTACGATTCATACCAATGATTCTGCTGGTGTGTTTCCAAGACTCACAGATATGGGTTGTGAACCCTTTCTAGTGGCAACATCTTTGCTCGGTGTGATTGCCCAACGACTCATTCGACTTTTATGTGTGCACTGTAAAGCCCCACACACTCCTACGAACTTTGAGCTTGAATCTTTAGGCCTGACCCCAGAACAGGCTGCTGAATTTAATTTTATGAAACCCGTCGGCTGTGAGCAATGCAACCAAAAAGGCTATGGAGGTCGAACCATCATTGAAGAGTTTTTACTTCTCACAGATGAAATTAGGACTCTTATCATGAAAAGAGCTGACGGAAACACCATGAAAAAAGCAGCCATCGCTGGAGGCATGATTCCTTTTAGAGAGCATGGCATCCAAAAGGCTAAGGCTGGAATCACATCCATTGAAGAAGTTCTCTCTAACACCCAGGCTGATGGATAAGGATTTTTATGCCCGTTTTTGAATACAAAGGTCTCCAAAGAAATGGCAAACAGATTAAGGGTAAAGTCACCGCAGACTCCACTAAAGGGGCTAAGGCTTTACTTAAAACCAAAGGCATTTTTGTTACTGAGGTTAAAGACAAAAGCAAAAAAAATTCAGCCTCTAAGGGTGGGTTTTCTTTTGGCTCTAAAGTCGGCGTTGAAGATATGTCTTTAACTATTCGGCAATTATCTACTCTTATTGGGGCCAGCGTGCCCCTGGTGGAGTCTCTTACAGCCACCGCTAACCAATGCGAGAACCCCATCTTAAAAGAAGTTCTTTACAATTTGCGTGATCAGGTCACAGAAGGTATCTCTTTAAACCAAGCCCTCTCCAAACATCCGAAAATATTTAATAAGCTTTTTATCTCTATGGCCGAGGCCGGCGAAGTTTCCGGAACTCTAGACAAAATTCTCGTTGAACTGGCTAACTTTACAGAAAGCCAAGCCCGACTCAATAGTAAAGTGAAATCAGCTTTGATTTATCCATTTATCATGATTGGAATTACTTTTTTATTGGTCATCTTTCTTTTTGTTTACTTGGTGCCCTCAATGAGGGATATGATTGAAGGCAACGACAAACCCATCCCTGCTTTAACCCAGTATGTTTTTGCCATCAGTGACTTTTTTGTAAACAACTGGTTTGGAATGCTCATTGTGTTCGTCGGCTCGATCTTTGCTTTTTTTCTTTGGAAAGGCTCCCCCTCTGGATCCAAAACCTGGGATCGTGTAGTTTTAAAATTACCACTAGTAGGTAAAACAGTTTTAATTATTGCTATTTCTAGATTTGCACGGACTTTAGCCACTCTTAGAAATGGGGGTGTGGACATGCTCTTAAGTCTAAATATTGTAAGAAATGTCGTCGGTAACGAAACTCTAGGTGTGGCCATTGATGCCGCCAAAGAAAGTATCCGCGAAGGGGAAACTCTGACGGCCCCCCTTAAGAGATCGGGCCTCTTCCCGCCCCTACTACTTCACATGATACAAGTTGGAGAAAAAACAGGGGACCTGGAAAACATGCTTGAGAACGTCGCTGAATCCTACGATTATCAGGCCCAAACAAAAATTGATCGACTGACTACTGCACTACAACCCCTCATTATTTTAATGATGGCCGGAGTGATTATTCTTGTGGCCATATCTGTTTTCGTGCCGATGATGGACGTGATGAGTTTTTAATTGAGTTCTGCCTCTTGAAAGCTCTGGCTGGTCCTTGAGCCCAGAATTTAAAACAAACCTCAATAATTTTCTAGAGAGTCTCAACATGAGATATTTTAGCTCTATCTGAATCTCTAATTATCCGATACAAATATAAGAATAACAATTTACATTCCAACCAAGGGTTTTCACCTCCGCTTATCCCCGGGTCTGGGTTAAAAGGCCCTCATTCAAAACTCCTTGAATGCCGATGGGTGTTAACAACTAATATAAATAGTCCTATTTCCATAGAGCTAGGCATTGAGCTTTTAGCTTGTACATATTAAGTTAAGTAAGGTGGTTTAATATTTACCTCATTTCAAAAGAACTCAAAGGAGAACGCGCATGACAACACAAAAACAAACTCAAAAAGGCCTTACACTCATTGAAATTTTAATTGTTTTAGCGATCATCGGGACATTAATGGCCGTGATCACACCTCGACTCCAAAGGCTTTTTGGCCAGAGTAAAGCACGCCAAACCAATATGGTCATTGATAACCTTGTGAATGATCTCAGCATGTACCTCAATGACTGTTACGAGGCTCCAAGTAGCGCTCAGGATCTCCTCACTAAGCCGAGCAGCTGTGACAATTGGGTTGGTCCTTATACTACGGAAAAAGGCTTAAAAGATGGCTGGAAGCAAGACCTACAAATTTCTGGGCAAGGCACGAAAGTCACTATCAAAAGCTTAGGAGCGGACAAAACTCCAAGTGGAGATGACATCACTAAAGAAGTAGAGCTATAAAAATTTATATTTTTTCAAAATAAAAGCTTTCCCTTTTATGAGCGAAACCAGCTCGTCGGACAAGCTTTAACCCCAAGGCTTGTGCCGCTCTCTTTAAATTAGAAGAGGCGGCATAAGTGCTTAAGTAAAACCTGTCGGGATCCATAATAGTTTTAAGAAGATGAATTAAAAAATCTTCCGTCCATAGCTCTGCTTGAGCTCCTGAACTATAGGCATCGTAAGCCAAGACCTGGCATTGATCCTTATCAGAGACTTCAGTTAAAATATTAGACTTAAAAATGAGCTTGGAACTCTTATGTAGTTCAAGCCCGTGTCTAAAGACTGAACTCCAATCTACATTAGAATCCTTTGCTATTAAATACTCTGCCAAGTCCCCCTGGCCGTGAAGTGTTTTATTAATAAAAAAATCCATAAGATCTGACTCGACCTCAAAGCTCGTTATTTCTATTGGAATATTTATTGATAAACTCTTTTTCAGAGCCAAGAGCTCAATGTAGCCAAGCCCCAGCCCCATCACCAAAATTCTCATAGACCTTGTACTCGATGGCAATGCTTTGTCTAAAAGATGCCCGTAAACGTACTCAGTCTCAGACCAGGCACCGGCTTTTGAGTGCATCCACTCTGAGCCTACTGCTCTAGGTTTAAGTGTTGGCGATCCATCTCCTGTTTTAACCCATTCAAACTGTTTCACTAAAAAACTCACTTCCAAAAATTTGATTTTCTGTAAATAAAAGCCTATTTTAACCCCTACACCATGAGCACGTATAGATTTACTAGTCTGCTTCTTGAGTGTTAACAAGGTCCCTGACTCTATGACTGAATTTTGGAAGAACAACCCTTATTATCCCGTGAGCTCCCAATACCAGAGTATTTTTGGAGAAAAGGTCTATAAAGTCCCTGTCACCACAGTGGACGATTGCCCTAACCGTCAGGGCCTTAAAGGTATGGAAACCTGTGTGTTTTGTGATGTTTGGGGCTCTGCTGCTAAAGCGGAGTCCCTAGATCTTGAACTCCAAGAGCAAATTATTAAGTATAAGGCTCATATTGGACAAAGATTTGGGGCCAAAAAATTTCTTGTATACTTTCAAGCCTACACCAATAGCTTTGAAAAAGTCTCCACATTAAGAACTCAGTTTGAAACGGCCTATGATTTTAAAGATGTTGTGGGTCTGGTCATTGGCACACGGCCTGATTGTTTGTCACCAAAAGTGTTGGAGCTGTGGGAAGAGTTTCACCAAAGGCGACATGTTTTTGTTGAGCTTGGGGTCCAGAGTTTTTCTAATCGTGACTTGGAATTCCTTAAACGTGGCCATACCGCAGAGCAATCTATTAAAGCGGTTCACCGCATTCATAAAAATACAAATGTGGATATTGGGATTCATCTCATGTTTGGAAATCCCGGAGAAACAGATCAAGAAATTATTGAATCTGCAAAAATTTGCTCAGGTCTTCCAATCACAAATGTAAAAATACATAATCTACACGTGCTCAAAAACACGCCTTTAGAAAAAACATATTTTGAAAAGAAATTCACACCGATTGAGCTTGGTCAGTACGCCCATAGAGTTCAAATATTTTTAGAGCAACTGAGACCTGATATTTCAGTTCATAGATTAGCCGCGTTCGCCTCTCGTTGGGATGAACTTGTGGCGCCCAAGTGGACTAAAGATAAAATGAAAACCCATCAATTTATTGTAGATTTTATGAAGTCTAACAAAAGTCAGCAAGGACTTCTTTACACCGAACAAACTTAGACTCTAATTTAGAAATGGCTCACCTCTGAAGTTGGATATCATCTGAATTAGTGGGTTAACGGCCTCAAAGCCTGGGGCCTTAGGAACCGTATTGATTTCTTTTAAGCATCAACTTTAGAAGAGAACAAAAAAAAGCCTTGCATGAACTGCAAGGCTTTTTTGTTTAACTTAAATAAATAAAATTTATCTATCTTTAGGAGTGTTTGGAAAATCATAAGTTGCAGTTCCAGAAGTCGTTGCTGTCGTTATAGTGTTAAAAACACCTAAAATTGAATGAGCAAAACCTTTTAAAACTTGGAAAAAGCTTTTTCCAGTATTTAATAAAAAGTTTCCAGCTTCATTGGCCACAGTCAAAACACCATTCACTGGGGTTAAAACCACTTTACCTAAAGACTGAACCACGCGACCTGTTGAAGCTACTACTAAGCTTGGGTTTCCAACAACATCAAAAACAACTTGGAAAGCTCCAGTTAAAAGATCACCTGCAAATTGAGCAGGAACTAAAGCATACTTAACCACATATCCGTTTTCAGTGAAGATACAATCATAAACGCCAGAACCTACACCAATAGTGCGACTCGCAGTATAAACTAAAGGTTTAGCCACAAGAGTATTAGAGTTAAAATGAGGGTAAGTGATATCACGTCCATCCTGCCAGCAAGTGGTCTTTTTAGCCATTACTGGGGGCTGTCCGCCTTCACCCATAATAGGATTAGAAACCATGATATCTCCATTATCTGTAACAACAGTAATAGGATAAGTTTCAATGTAAGTATCCTGAACTACAGGTGGTAAAGTAATCACAGGAACTGAAGTCCAATCCATTTCAGTGTAAGTGATCACCATGTCTGTATTTATAACTTCAGGCATAACTACAACTTCTGGTACTGCAACAACTTCAGGCATAGGGCGACCTTCACCGAAAACAGGTGTCGTTGGCAAAGCGCTCGTTGAACCGTGAAAAACAGACCCTGGTAAATATTCTCCATTTATTGGAACTGGTGCTACAGGAGCATTGACTACCCAAACTTGTGCCGGTGCAGGAACAGAAACTGGAGTTACTGACGTTGGCATTGGGGCAGGTGTTGAAGTGTGAAAAACAGAACCTGGTAAGTATTCTCCATTTATTGGAACTGGGGCCACAGGGGCGTTGACGACGTAGGTGTTTGCGCTTGCATTGTAACCCACCAAAGTTAATAACATTATTAAAAGTGTTCTCATTATTCCTCCTCACTTTTTGTGTTTTTGATGTTAAAAAAATTAAAACATCATAGCCGAATGATTCGACTGAACACCTAATATTGAAGGTCTAGTGAGAGTTAATGTCAAAGCAGGGCTATATCCCTAAGCATCATTATAAAGATAAAGCTTCAAAACCCGCTATTCCCAGAAAATCCTTGGCAATTAAGGGACATCGACTAAAATGGGATCTCCTGTGGCTATCTCCAGTTTGACGATTTCTTCGTCAGAAATGTTTTTCATCAGCTTTAAAATGGCCCGAATACTATTTCCATGAGCCACAACTAAAGTGTTTTTATTTGCGTGAATCGCTTTTAATATGTGGCTTTCAAGATAGGGCTTCACTCGAGTCAGTGTCATCTCAAGGGACTCTCCTGTGGGGTATTCCCTAAGGTCTGGGTATTTCAATAAATTTTCACATTTTATTTTTTCAGTTTGTGGTGGCTGCACCTTATAGCCTCTTCGCCAAAGATGAACCTGTTTTTCAGTGTACTTTTCAACAGTCTCTTTTTTGTTTAAGCCTTGCAAAGCCCCATAATGTCTTTCATTCAACCTCCAGTGTTTTTCCACAGGAAGATAAGACTGGTCTAAAGCTTTTAACACTTCCCACAATGTGTGAATAGAACGTTTTAAAACAGAGCAAAACGCCACATCAAATTTTACGCCTTTTGAAAGGAGTTGGGCACCGGCATTTTTGGCTTCTTCAACGCCTTTGTCTGTTAAGACCACGTCCTCCCAGCCAGTAAATCGATTTTGTTTATTCCACTCACTTTGTCCATGACGTATAAGAACGAGCTGAGCCATTTTATGTCTCCTTAAGTCTTTATATGAAAATTTTAAAAAAATGAGGCTGTGAAAACTTTTTTCTTTGTGATTTGCAAATAAGCTTTTACCAAAACATAAACTAAGATAAGAGCTAGAATACTCATTACCAAAAATTTCCATTTTTTCATAAAATCAATCACCACATGACCGTAAGTGGCAATAAGATAAATCTGGGTTGGAACAGTGAGCAGAACAATCAAACCATCGACCAAGAAGAACTTAATAGGTGACAATCTCAATGCTCCACAGGAAAAGTGCCCAGGAAACCTCACTCCAGGCATAAACCTAAATAGAGCCGCCATCACTAAGCCTCTATGTCTCACCCAAGCTCGGCTTCTTCTAAATGATTTTGAGGCCCAAAGACTTTTAAAGAAGTCTTTACTTAAAAGCCAGCCTCCCAGGTGACGCCCAAGCATAAACACGACAAAATCACTCAACCACACCGAGGCAAATCCCACCCCCATCATGGTATATAAGTTCACAGAGACCCCAGTATGCCCTGGCGGAGGAGGATAACGCTCTGGATGCAGAGCAAAATGAACCATCAGCCCAGCGCTGATGATCACGACCTCCTCAGGAAAAGGAAGCCCAAAACTGGCTAAAATTAAAATAATAAAAACGAAACCATAGACGAGCACAGGCTGGTAAGCATAAGGCTGCAAGAATAAAACAAATTGATCTACTAGAGATTCCATAACACACCTCATGCTTGTAAGCTCAACCAGAAACTCGCCCCATTAAATTAAAGTAGAGTCTTCATTTAAGCTTAAGCCCCCGCCCTTAAAACATAAAAACTCATATTGCGGGACTTGTCTATAACTCCGTTGCAATTGTTTCTAAGTGGGCTTTTCGCTAAACTTGATCCTTTAGAATGAACACGCATAGGTTTCTAGCTTTATTTCAAGAGCACTCGGTGTAACTTGGACCTGGGAGAATTATGACAATGGAAAGATTTTGGCTGAACAGTTACCCTCACGGCGTCCCTCACAACATTGACCCTTCAGAGGTCAAAACCATCAATCAACTCTTTAAAAAGGCAGTTAAAGACTTCCCTGAACAGATTGCTTTTGAAAACATGGGAGCCACATTAGGATACACAGAGTTAGACGAGCTCACAGATCACATGGCCTCTTTTTACATTAATAAACTAGGCCTTAAGCCTGGAGATCGCATCGCAATCCAGCTCCCGAATTTATTGCAGTTTCCAGTAGCCATGTTTGGAGCTCTTAAAGCCGGCCTTGTTGTTGTAAACACAAACCCCCTCTACACACAGCCTGAAATGATCCACCAATTTAAAGACTCTGGCGCCAAAGCTCTTGTGATTTTAGAAAACTTTGCTGATAAAGCCATGGGCCTTCAAGAAAAAACGGACATCAAACATATTATTGTCACAGGGGTTGGGGATCTACTGGACTTTTTTAAAGGCTCTTTGATCAATGTGGCCTTAAAGTTGAAGTCTCCAAAAAAAGGGGGAGTGCCAAAATACAACTTACCCGGCTCCCATAAATTTAATATGGCTTTAAAGTTTGGAGCCACACAAGACTTTACTCCACATCGTGCCGACGTCCATGATATCGCTTTTTTGCAATATACAGGAGGCACCACTGGGGTTTCTAAAGGAGCTGTTCTCACCCACTCCAATGTGGTTTCAAATATGCTTCAAATTATATCTTGGATCTCTCCTTATATGAAAAAAGGTGAAGAAGTCATAATGACCCCCCTGCCCCTGTATCATATCTTTTCACTTACTTTAAATTGCCTAGGCTTTTTATACTTTGGTGGAAGAAATGTCTTAGTCACTAACCCAAGAGACATCAAGGGCTTTATTAAAATCATGAAAAACACTCCATTCACATGTCTGTCTGGTGTGAATACTTTGTTCAACGCTCTGCTTGAACATAAAGATTTCAAATCCATTGATTTTAGTCGACTCACATTTAGTGTGGCTGGGGGTATGGCCCTACAAAGTGATGTGGCACACCGCTGGATGAAAACTACTGAAACTTGTATTGTTGAAGGCTATGGCCTGACGGAAACCTCACCTGTGGTCTCCGTAAACCCACTTGATGGAAATGACCTTGTAAATAGTATTGGTTTACCGATCCCTTCCACTGAGGTGGGAATTTTTGATGAACAGCTTCAGCCTGTACCCTTGGGGGAAGCCGGAGAGCTTTGCGTCCGAGGCCCACAAGTGATGAAAGGATATTGGAAACGTGACGATGAAACTGACAAAGTGATGTTCGGTGATGGGTGGTTTCGCACTGGGGACATTGCTCTATTTCTTGAAAATGGATTTTTAAAAATTGTAGACCGCAAAAAAGATATGATCTTAGTATCAGGCTTCAATGTTTACCCAAACGAAATCGAAGAAGCCCTCAGCACTCATCCGGAGATTTCAGAAGTGGCAGCTATAGGAATTCCAGATGCAAGATCGGGTGAAGCGGTCAAAGTCTTTATAGTAACTACTAATAAAAGTCTCACACTTAAAGACATACGCACTTACTCAAAGAACTATCTGACAGGTTATAAAGTGCCAGACTTTGTTGAGTTTAGAGACGAGCTCCCAAAATCAAATGTAGGAAAAATTCTTCGTCGCAAACTTAGAGACGAAGACCCTAGTTTTAAAGGATCCCACCCATGAGTAAAGACATTCTCTCGGCACGTCGCAAGGCTTATTTGATTAATACAGATCCATTAAAATATGGCACCTTTGCTGAAATTGGCGCAGGACAAGAAGTGGCCCGACATTTCTTTAAAGCCGGCTCAGCTTCAGGCACCATTGCTAAAAGTATTTCAGCCTATGACATGACCTTCAGTGATGAAATTTACGGCAAAGAAACCAGTGGCCGCTATGTTTGTGAAAGTCGTCTCGATAAGATGCTCAATTATGAATATGATCTTTTAGAAAACCGCCTTTCAGAACAAAGACCGGACACTGAATTTTTTGCATTTGCCGATACCGTGGCAACAAATCGCAAACATGGTTGGATGGGGGTTAAATATAAAAAGTTAGGCTCTAGCTCCACAAATAAAGTGATCCTTCATGTACGTATGAAAGATCAAACGCGAGAGCAGCAGCATGAGTCCTTAGGAGTTTTAGGGGTCAACCTCCTTTATGCTGTGTTTTTCCATAGCCAAAATCGCGATCAGTTTATTGAAGGTCTTACTGATAACCTCAGCCGAGGGCAAATAGAAGTGGACATGATTCGTTTTGAGGGCGAAGACCTGGAAAATTTAGACAATCGTTTAGTGGCTTTAGATCTAGTCAAAAAAGGTTTAAGCCCCGCAGTCATTTTTGGAGCTAACGGCGAGATGGAGCAGCTCTCAGATGTATTATTTAATAAATCTGTTTTTGTCATGCGTGGGGAGTATCGCCCTTTCACAAAAGTGAATGAAGAGATCCTCAAAGCCGGATTAGATCAGTTTGATAAAGACTTTAAACTCAAAGCCTCTGAAAGAGTTTGTTTTTTGGAAATGACCATGGCTCATTTTGATAGCTCTAACCCTGAAGCCTACCAAAAGGATTATTTAAGCCGAGTAGATATGCTGGCCAAGTTAGGCTACCGCGTTTTGATTTCAAATTTTAATGAATACTACAGGCTTAAAGTTTTCTTAAGAGAGCGCAGCCAGAGCCCTATTGCCATGGTGTTTGGAGCGAACCAACTGGAATACTTCTTCTCAGAAGATAGACATAAAAATTTAGCCATGGGTGTGTTTGGAGCCTGCGCCAGAATGTTTGAAACTGAAAGCAAAATTTATGTTTACCCTTATAAAACAGATAACAGCTGTGCCAACACAAAGAGCTACTTCCCCCCAACTAAGCTCTCAGGTCTTTATAAATTTTTAATAGATAATGAAAAAATTAAAGATCTCACTGAGTGTGACGATGTCGAACCCAGACGACTCTCTTCAGAAATCCGCCGCATGATCAAAGAAAACGAACCCGGCTGGGAAAAAGACGTCCCCGATGAAATCATAGACATCGTCAAAAAAACTTACTAAGTACTAATAATTAGTAAGCACTCGCTCAGGTGATGATGCTCTAACCTAAGGAATAAAAATAATGAACCTACAGAACCTTGATGAAAATTTAAAATACGCTCTTTACATGTTAGCTTTGTATACTTTTTCTCTGTTGATACTAAATATAATTAACATAAGTAGCACCGGGTTTGATCGTAATAATTTTCGAGGTTTGGGTCGTGTGATCTTACTGACTTGTATCTGCGTGGGTGTTCTAAAGTCTCACAAAGCTTCTATTACTGGCTTATACTGGGGTTCGTTTATTATTGCCTTCTTATCACTCATAGCCGTTGTCAGCATTTCCTTTGGGATGATGTCTCTATCTGACTTAAGCTTAAACCTGAAGTTTCCCATTTTACAAAAAACACTCCTCGTGACCATGTTTTTTGCTAGCGCAGCTACTGCCAAATTTATGTATCACTATGGTAAGTCTAAGAATTAGGTGCACTCACATTAAATAATCTTAAGGAAATTGAATGCCTATTTTACAGATAAGGGCGCTCCCTCAAAAAGATCAAAGTAAAATCAAACCTGCTCTAAAGAAAACGGCTTTGTCCATCAGTGGAGCTTATCAATGTGCTCCGGAACAAGTATGGGTCACTTGGGAAACCTTATCCCCAGGTCACTATTTAGAAGGATCAAATGATTCAGATACTCAACCACACAACACTCATCCCCCTATTTGTGAACTTCTTTGCTTTGAAGGAAAATCACAAAGAGAAATCGAACAGGTCTTACTTATAGCTGCAAAAACTCTGAGTGAAGCACTTAATATTCCTAATAATATTTTTATAAGTTACCGCGAAGCAAAATCCGGACAGGTTATAGCAGGCAATGGAATTATAAGAAAACGCAAGAGCTCATAAATTAAGAAACTTACCCTTTTTCTAGAGCCTTCAATAGTAGCATTTTTCTAGGGCGTATTCCCGATTTAACATTTTGCTGCAAAATTCAGCTCGTATTCAAATTAAGTGAGCGCAGGCTGAATAAATTTTTTCGTAGCCCTACCTACAAAGTTGTGAGGGCGAACAATACTTAATTTGAGTATGAGATGGATTTTACAGTGCTGTGTCGAATTCGGGACGCGGCCTAGTTACATTATACTACTCTAGTTTTTTTATATCTAATCTATAAATCCAAATGCTTTTTTATATTTTTAAAATTGATAAGTTTAACGTCTTGCACTAAGGATTCGTCTTGGCCGGCGTAAATTAAGTATTTTTTTATGCTTTTACTTTTAAATTCAAATTTAGAAAAATTCTTCAAAAATGATTTTGAAAAACCCTCAGCTGATTTTACTTCAATAAGGTGAATGTTATTCTCTTTTTTAAACAAAAGATCGATTTCGTTTCTATTATGATCTTGCAAATAGTAGACCTCAGTAGACCTTCCCGAGTGGTAAAAATACTTTAAAACTTCGGTGACAATCAAGTTTTCAAAAAGCCCCCCCACCAAGGGATCTCTTGCTACCTGGTGAGGTTCGTCTAAGTTAAGGAGAAAACTCAAAAGGCCTGGCTCTAAAAAATAGATCTTAGGATTTTTACGCATTCGCTTACCAAAATTTTCAAAATAAGGCTGAACTCTATAAATAATATATGAGGCTTCTAAAACAGAAATCCAATTTTTAACAGTCACCGAAGATACACCGGTGTCATTGCCTAGCTGAGTATAGTCAACAATTTGTCCTACACGCCCCGCCAAGAGTTTTAAAAACTTAGTGAATAAGCTTGAGTTCTTGAGCTCTAGAATCTGCCTGACATCACGTTCAACATAGGTCTTAAAGTAAGCCGAATAGGTTGAATAAGGCCTTTGATTTAAATCATACAGCCTTGGCAAAAAACCATTGATGAGATATTCATGATAACTTTCAAATTGGATCTGAGACTCTCTAAGCTCATCAATACTCAAGGGTAAAAGTTCAAGAATACCTGTTCGCCCAGCAAGTGATTGGCTTATTCCTTGTCGAAGCTCTGGCTGGTGCGAGCCCGTGATAATAAATTGCCCGACTTTGTTATTACGATCACAGACCACTTGCAAGTGACTCAACAAAATAGGAAGTTTTTGAATTTCATCAATAATTGCGTATTTATCTTCAATTGAGTTTATAAAAGCCGTAGGGTCTGCTTGCACTCTCTCCATTGTGCCAGGATCTTCAAGGTTAAAATATTGATACTCTGGATTTTTTAACATCAAAGATAGGGTCGTCTTCCCAGCTTGCCGTGGACCTATCAGCGTGACTATAGGAAACTCTTTTAAGAGCTGTTTCAGCTCATGCATAGCCTGTCTTTTAATTTTAAGTGGTTCATTTTTATTGAGCATAGCCTATTATATTCTATGTAATATTAAAGTTCAACTTTAATATTACATAGAATATAACTTCTATTGCCGCCAGAGATGATTTAGCCAAAGTTGGTGTACGTAGTCGCCGCTGAAAAACCAATTAAGCACAATGTAAACAGGAGTTTAAGTGTGAATTTCAAGCTATAGTATTGCAAGAAAAGTGATCGACAGAGGTCAAAAGCTTGCAATACTTGAGGTTAAAAAAATGAGATTTACTCCATCTGAAAACACAAATAAAC
>CALGWV010000124.1 GCA_937936325.1 uncultured Bdellovibrionales bacterium
TAAAGGCTCTGTGAGTGCCATCATTCACCAGGTGGTCGGAGGCCTAAAATCAGGAATGGGCTATTGTGGTGCTAAAAGCATTGCTCAGCTTCAGGAAAACCCACAGTTTGTACAAATCAGTGGAGCTGGCTTTAAAGAATCTCATGTCCACAATGTTATGATCACTAAAGAAGCTCCGAACTACCGTTTGGATTAAAGCTCTTTTAAGCCTTAATTTTTTAAGTGTACAAACTCAACTCTCAGCTAGGTTAGGGGTTCTAAAACTGAAGAGGTTTTTCAGAGTGGTAAGTTTAGGGTCACAGTAACCCATGTAGGAGATCTTGATTCTATAAGGGAGAGAGTTGTGATTGAAGGTGATGTTGCCGATCGTGTTCAGCTGCCTAACAATTTAAAAAAAACTTTGCGCTTGCCTGTTGAAGTTGATTTGGTCGTGGCCCAAGACTTCATTGATGGCCATGAGTATACACCTCAAGAATTAATTGCTGATGCTCAAGTAGAATTTGAAAGCCTAAGCTCCGAAGCACAAGCAGAAGTCAAAAGTAGATCTGCCGCTATTGCAGAATCTATGATTCAACTCATAACTATAAAGAATCAAGCTTTGTTGGATTTGAAAGGCCCAATGCTAAATTTGGATAGAGTAAATGTTTTAAAGCATACTGAGGCTGCAGCTCTAATGAGCGAAGCCAAGAATCGCTTTGTTAGAAATGAAATACCACCAAAAATAATTAGACAATTTTGTGGGGGGCTTAGCTTTAACCTGTTTCTCTGCCGAGAATTTCAACGTAACGTCAACGATGCCCTAATTGGTAATATGGTGAGATTTACCAGTTTGATAGGAAGTGTAACTGAAGTTCTTGATAGTGAGACTCCTAATAGAGCTGGATCCTTTAGTTTTATATTGATAAAGCTAGTGAAGGGCTCTCGTCCACTGAGAATAAAAACCCTTGATCTTGAGACGTATATTACGGAGCAGGGAGCTTTTAGAGGTGTGGACAGGAATGGGAGAGGGCAAGAATGTGCTAAGCCATTTCGGCATTAAGTCTAAAGAGTCCGAGCTGTTAAACATTCACTTGTACAAACAAGAAAAACAACTCATCGGAAAGTTGAGCGTGAGCATTACTGAGTTTGGATATGTGATGGGCTTTGTTGCGCTGTATAAAATTTGGGATACCCCCTAGTTTTAACTTGAGACTGCTTTCGCAGTGGACATAGTCAATGTTCGACAACCCTTATTTTAGGAAAATAAATCATCCCTAAAAAGGGACCAATTTAATTCAAAATTGCAGTTTCATGCTTTTAAATCTCCTCTTCAATTTTGAATCTTATTATACGAAATAGATCGATCTGGCTCCAGGCTTGTTTTAAGGCTGGTTTTGAATTCTCAAAAAATAGAGACTCTTCAATCATATACTGCTTTTTAAACTGATTTAAAGATTAAGATTTTGAAAAGACTTAGGTTTCAGTTTGACCAAAAGCTCTGGATACATTTTGAATGTACTCTAGAGTTTAATCTCTAAAGGCAATTCTGCCATATAAAAAAAGGAAAAAATATGATAAAATTTTCTATTTCTTGCTGGATCATTTTGGTGTTTCCTAGCTTAGCCTTTTCTCAAGCCGTTGTTGAAGAACTTAAATTTGAAGGCTACCCAACTACATTTATTCATTATGCTGATGGTGTAAGCAGCCCAATAAGTAAAGTGGTGCGGGGTGAGGCTACAAAAATACCACTCACGACTAAACAAAAGTCAGATTACAAGTTTCCAATAAATGAAAACCTCTTGGTTCCTGATGACCTAGAAGATTTTGAAAAGCATTCGGGTGTGACTGCTGAGTTTAACAAATTAAACAAGTCAGAAAAAACGGTTATCAAAGCTAATGCTAAAAATGCAGCAGCTGTTATGTTGAGTCTAACAAAAACAAAGGCAGAGGTTCTTAAAACTCTTAATAACTATTTGGAAGAATTAAACACTGATCTCAGCACTCGAAAGTATTCTGATGGAGACTCACAAGATCTAGCTGTAAAGACTAAGTATAATCATCAAAAGTTAGCCTACGATGTTGGTAGAGAATTATATATGCAAGCAAAAGTTCGTTTCTCAAATAATGAGTTTGCAGATCAGACAATATCTAATTTTTGTGCTGATGAGAGCCAGTTTGATTATTTTCTTTGTAAAAACATGTATCTCAATGTGAATAATGCCCACTGGAGTCACTTTAATCGATTTAGAGTGCTAGCAGGTCATATCTCTGATTTAATTAACCTTGCTTTTAATGATAAATATAAAGCTGAACTAAAAGATGAAGTCTTACATAAACTCATAAAATCAAATAGCAGTTTAAGAGATACATATTATGCAGTTTTTACACTGTAAAAAAATATAAACTATAAAAGTGGGGCAGTAGCCTCACTCCCTATATCATCTAAATCTGGTTCCAGCTGACGAGCTTCATACTTTTGGAGCCACTTTGAATCTTTATCACTCACGTCTTGCCCTAGCTCTTGGGCTTCTCGAATCTCTCGAGCCTTGGTGGCATCTCTTTCTGCTTTGTGGCTGGCTTTTTCCATTTCAAAAAACTCTGAGCTGGTGTTGATTTGTGACAGTTGATCTTGGATTTTGTCGTGCTCTTCTTCGTGGGCAGAGTAGACATTGTCTTGGAGGTGGACGGACAATTGGTCGGTCACATCACCTAGGATTTCTTTTTCCTCTTCTGAGCCAATGCCTTCTGGCAAGAGTTCATCAATTTCACTGAGGCTAGGGAGCTCTTTTAAATTCCTGAGCCCAAATATTTGTAAAAACTTTTTAGTGGTCTTATAAAGCATAGGCTTTCCTGGAAGCTCGCTTTTTCCAGCAAAGCTAACTAAGCCTTTATCCATAAGTGTGCGCATCAAATGCCCTGAGTCCACCCCGCGGATTTCGTCCACATCACTTTTAATGCAAGGCTGTTTGTAGGCGATAATGGAGAGGGCTTCAAGAGTGGCACCGGTCAATTTAAATGATTTTTGAGTTTGGGTCTTTTGTAAATATTTTTTGTTTTCTTCCTTGGTGCGAAGTTGATAGCCTCCATCGATTTCAAAGACTTCTAGTCCTCGCGAAGAGTCATTATAGCTTTCGATAAACTGATCCATAAGTTCTCGAATTTGTTTTTTATCAAATTGAGAGTTTTCAAAAACATGACAGACTTGTGTGAAACCAATAGGTTTGTCTGATAAAAAAAGTAAACTTTCAATAATAGAAAGAGCCTCTTCGTCTGCAAGAAACTCCTCTTTAAAATCCAGTTCATGAACAGCCTCTACCTCAGGCTCAAGATTCAGTGCTCCTAAATCTAGAAGCTCTGTTTCACCGGAAGTCTCCATAGTTTGGGCCGTTAAGTCCTCACCGAGTTCGCTGAGCTCAGCGGCTATGCTTGATTCCTTATCTGTCGTCAAATTTAAAGCTTCTAGATCTGTAGTTGGAATATCATCTGGATGGTCTGAGATTTTTTCTTCAGTTGTTGGCTCAGATTTAAGAATATTCTCTAATGTTTTAATTTCGTTTTCAGTATCCATTAATTAAGTATCCTTTTTTAAAGATCGAGGAGAGCTTCTTCAGCTTCTATCTCTTCATCTGAAGCTAAAAGCTCAGGGTCAGCCTCTTCATTGTCTTTGGCGGGTTGTTCAACCTCAATATTATCAAAATCAAATTCTTCCACCTTATCGAATTCTTCTACTCTAGAGATCACATCTGATTCAATGCTCTTTTGAGTTTCGATATGAATATCACTAAAGGTGTCGGCTTGGAACAGCCTCACGATCCCCATTTTTCCAAGCTCAAGAAGTGATAAAAAAGTAATAAGTAGAGCCGATTTAGTATCTTCTTGTTCCACGGCTTTTACTTTGACAATTTTAAAAAATCCGACTCTCTCTCCAATTTTAAGAAAGCTTTTGATTTCTAAAATACGGGAGGCCACAGATTGGAGGCGCTCTCCAACAACATGGATGGCTTTTTCAGCTTGTTTTAAAATAAATCTATAGCTTCCAATCAAGTGAAACAAAGCCGGGTCTGGCACTTGAATGTCTGAGTCCGGAGTTTTGGGCTTGGGGAGTTTGCCCCCACGGGTCCAAACATCTCTGCCTAGGAGGGGTCTTTCGTACATGGCCTCTGAGGCCTCTTTGTAGATTTCGTATTCTTTGAGTTTTCGAATGAGGTTTTTTCTAGGGTCAGGGCCTTCATCCAATTCATCGAGCTCCGGCATAGGGAGGAGCATTTGAGATTTAATTTGGATGAGGGTGGCGGCCATAGCAATAAACTCACCGGCCACTTCAAGATCTAGGGATTTCATCTTTTTAATGGTGTCTAAATACTGGCTTGTGATGTCGTGGATATTAATATCCAGGATATCCATCTGCTCCCTGCGGACAAGATAAAGTAAAAGCCCCATGGGGCCTTCAAACTGATCTAACTGAACTTGTAGAGATGACATAGACTTTAGTGTCCCTAGGCTCAGACGATGATGTCAAGAATTTGGGCCCAAACTCCTGCCAAAATCATAAGTAAATTATAAAGAGCTTCTGTGGGCCAGGTCAGAAAAAACAAACCTTCCCCAGAAAACGCCGACATCAAAATAAGCCCTAAAAAAATCATACTTAAAGTGCCACTGTTTTGTTCTAGCCACCTATTAGCATTGTAAGGTAAGAACCGAGCCAGGATTTTACCACCATCCAGTGGGTGAATCGGGATAAGATTAAAGACAGCCAAAAACAAATTGATTTTAATAAAAAAGGCGAGTGGAGAGCTCAGGCTTTGGAGCATGGGGTGAGCATTTAAGACCACAGCCATGGTCCCTAGGGCTAAGGCTCCGATAACTCCTAATAAAATATTGGATCCTGGCCCAGCAAGAGCGACCCAGAACATATCTTTTAGGGGATGCTTGAGATTACGAGGGTTCACCGGCACAGGCTTGGCCCAGCCAAAAAAGAAGCCACCACCACTAACGATAGCCATGATTGGAAAAAAGAAGGTCCCTAAAGGGTCCGCGTGGGAAAGGGGGTTAAGGGTCAAACGCCCTAAGTCGTCAGCAGTATTATCACCTAATTTTTTGGCCATCCAAGCATGGGCATACTCATGGAAGCACAGGGCAAATAAAAAGGGGACAAAAATCAGAGCCACACGAGTGAGAGTGTCCATTGAGTCCATAAATAATTCCTTGAGTCATTAGTTAAAGGCTGAATCCTACACTTTATTGGCTTCAGGAGCAAAAGTCAGGAGGGATTTTAGACCCAGCCCAAAATGACAAAATTGGATTTCAGATCCATTGTGGGATCCTTGTAAATGCATTCTTATTTGGAGGAAAGTATATGTCGATGAAAGCCTTAACCACTTTAAGCGAAGATGAACAGGATTTTGCTGAAGCCATTCGTAGCTTTGCCCAAGAGGCAGTTCAACCTAGAGTCCACTCCATGGATCAGGCGGCACAAATGGATCCAGATCTTGTGAAGCAGTTCTTTGAAATGGGTCTTATGGGCATTGAAATCCCTGAAGAGTTCGGTGGTGCCGGTGGCACATTTATGATGGCCTGTCTTGCTGTGGAAGAGTTAGGTAAAGTCGATGGATCTGTCTCAGTTTTGGTGGATGTACAAAATACCTTAGTTTCTAATGCTTTCATGAAATGGGGGAGTGACGAGCTCAAAAAAAAGTATCTCCCTCAATTGGCGGCAAGCAAAGTGGGGGCATATGCTTTGAGTGAAAGCTCAAGCGGTTCAGATGCCTTTGCTTTAAAACTACGTGCTGAAGAAAAAGACGGCGGCTATGTCTTAAACGGAAGCAAGCTTTGGATCACCAACGCCAACGAAGCTGAAGTCTTCATTGCTTTTGCCAACATTAACCCTGAGCTGGGGTATAAAGGAATCACAGCCTTTATTGTAGAAAAATCTTTTGAAGGTTTTAGCGTAGGTAAAAAAGAGGACAAGCTCGGTATACGAGCGAGTTCCACTTGCGAACTCAGATTTGAAAACTGCTTTGTCCCAAAAGCAAATATTTTGGGTGAAGTGGGCAAAGGGTATAAGGTGGCCATCCAGACTCTAAACGAAGGGCGTATTGGTATCGGGGCCCAAATGATAGGGATTGCTTCAGGCGCCTACGAAGCCACAAAAAAATACGTTCAAGACCGCGAGCAATTTGGAAAAAAAATCAGCTCCTTTCAAGGGGTACAGTTTCAACTTGCTGAAATGCGCACAGAAGTAGAAGCGGCAAAGCTCATGGTCTACAATGCCGCCAGGCTTAAAGATGAAGGCAAGGACTTCGTCAAAGAAGCGGCCATGGCCAAGCTTTATTCCTCAAGGGCTGCAGAAAGAGTGGCCTCTCAAGCTGTAGATCTTTTTGGCGGAAATGGTTTTACTTCAGAGTATCCTGCAGAAAAATTTTTCAGAGACGCTAAGATTGGTCAAATTTATGAAGGCACAACCAATATGCAGCTTCAGACCATTGCCAAGCTCGAGCTCAGCTAGTGGGCGCCACTTATCAGGGGGTGGGTTTTTCAAACATTGCTTTGATTAAGTATATGGGCAAGAAAAGTTCAAAACTCAATCAGGCTTTGAATGTGTCTTTGTCGTACACTCTGGATCACTTGCAAACTCATGTGCTGCTTGAGGATAGTCCCACTGATGCTGATATTTATAATTTAAAACCCGATGGCCCAGACTCCGAAAGTTTAGGCCCAGAGGCCAGTTTAAAGTTCAGTCGTTTCGTTGAGGTTTTGAAAAAAGAATTTCAATTAGAAAGCCAATTTTTTAAAATCAGCTCAGTGAATAACTTTCCCTCTGATTGTGGTTTAGCCAGTTCTGCATCTAGCCTGATGGCTCTGACTGAGGCCTTACATGAGAAGTACAAAGCTCAACACCAAAAAGAAATACCCCACTTAGACAGAGCCTTACTCAGTCGCCAGGGGTCAGGATCATCTTGTCGTTCTTTTTTTAAGCCTTTTAGTATTTGGGACGGAGATCAAGTGACCGCTGTAAACTTGCCTGTGGAGTTACTCCATATGGTGATTGTTGTCGACAAAAAACCCAAAGCAGTAAGCTCCACTCAAGCCCACCAAAGAGTGCAGAGCTCACTACTCCTTAAAGACCGAGAGCAGCGAGCCCGAATGAGAATGGGCCAGCTCATCGGAGCTCTTCAGTCTGATTGGAAAAAGGCTTTTGAAATTTGTTGGGCAGAGTTTTGGGACATGCACGGCCTCTTTGAAACCTCGATGCCTCCTTTTGGGTACCTTGGTGCCGAAAGTCTAAAAGTGCTTGAAGAACTCAGGCAATCTTGGGAGCTCAACCAAGATGGTCCGCTGGTCACAATGGATGCCGGGCCAAATATACATTTGCTATTTAGAAGTGATCAAAAAGAACTTTGGAATCAAAACCTCCAATTATGGAAAAGCCGTTATGAGTGCCATCACTCCTAAAATTTTAAAAAAGTTTTTTGGCAAATGTATTTTGAGCGGAGAGCACGCTGTGCTTCGTGGATCAAGAGCATTGGTCTACCCTGTAAAGTCTTATTATTTACAGATGGATTTGGATTTAAACTCTCAGGCTGAGTTTCAATCTGAATTTAAAGGTTTACAGTCAGAGCATTTTGAAATGCTCTTTTGGGGTATTTTAGAAAAAGCCTTAAATCGCCTTTCAAGAAAACGCACTGAGCTTAAGGGGAAACTTGAAGTCTATTGCCAGTATCCTCTGGCCGGAGGATTAGGCTCTTCGGCAGCCCTTTGTGTTTTAGTGAGTGAAGTCTTAGTGGCCAACAATATGCTGGAAGAAGCCAGGAGGCTGGAGTTTTCCACACGTCTTGAAGATCAGTTCCATGGTCAGAGCTCCGGGGTGGATGTTGCAATTTCGGTTTTAGGTGAAGCCTTAGTTTTTAAAAAAGGACAAACCCCTCAAAAGTTTAAAGCATCATGGACTCCACATTTAGGGCTCTACTATACCGGAGACAAAGCGCCCACGTCTGTGTCGGTGGCCAAGGTTTTAGAGCTCAAAAAAACAAATCCAAAGCTGTTTCATGAGTTAGATCAAAATATGTCTAAAGCCACAGAGCTCATGATTGAAGCTTTAACTCATCAGAGCTCAATTGAAGGCCAAGTCTTACTCAAACAAAGCTTAACTCTAGCCCAAAAAAGTTTTGAAGGCTGGGAGCTGGTAAGCCCTCAAGTCAAAGCGGCAATTGAATATGTAACAGGACTCGGCGCCACAGCGATGAAGCTCACTGGTGCTGGACACGGTGGTTTTTTATTAGCCTTGTGGGATGGGCCCATCAGTCAAGAGTTGGTAGATCAAAAAATAATCCCTGTGTTTTCATAAAATAAAATAAATAGGCTTTTGATGAAAGAGTTAAAAAACAAATACCAAAAACATATGCTGATCTGCACCCACAAAAGAGATCCTAAAATAAAGGAATGCTGTTTTGATAAAGGCGCTGCCGAATTAAGAAAACAGCTCAAAGAAAAAATGAAAACTGAGGGGCTCAGCCACAAATACAAAGTCATAGCAACAAGCTGCCTAGGCCATTGTGAACGAGGTATTGCAGCTTATGTTTATCCTGACAAAAGTGTTTATCTTGAAATTAAAAATACGCAGGAAGACTTAAGACTATTAAATAACCTGTTTGATTGAAGTTCCAAACTATAAACCTTATCTTTAAAGCCGGAGTCTATATTTTCGAGCTCTGTCATAAATAAGGTTGCTGCATAAACTGAGCAGTAAAGCAGATCTCACTTAGGCCCATGCTTTTTTCAGTTGAGTCCCAAGTCCTGAAAGCTCGGACTGAAAGATGCCCCCCAATTTTAGAAGAGAACCAAAACTTTCACATCTTTAATTATAAAATTAGATTTTTGCAGATCAAATATTCTTTCAACTATGTCTTTTTGGTTCATCTTTTCACCTCTTATTAATTCCAATAAAAAGTGTATTTCTGGACTGGTTTACCATCAAAATGATAGAAGTATTTATAGCTTTAAGCTAGACTATTGGCTGGGTGAACCCCCAATTTCAGTGTTGAACCTTCTCTTGGGTTCTCTTCTAAAATTGAGGGTTCAAGGAATAATCCAGGCCCCAAGGCCCCCCGGCTTCAGAAACTTCGGTGCCAGTCCCCTTTTGAGGATGCGCTGCATACTCGGACTGGCACCAAAGTCCCGAAGTCGCTAGGACTTATAGGCGAGAGTTAGGCCTTCTGGAGTAGGGAAGATCAATGACGTGAACTGAGGATCTTTGGCAAGGTCTTCGTTGCAGGCTTTTATTTTTTCTATGAGTTTTTTAAAACGCTCTTTAGGCGTGGGGCTTAACAGCTGGCCGTTAAGCAAGCTGTTGTCTAAGGCAATCACTCCACCTGTGGCTATGTTTTTTTTAGCCCATTTGAGATAAGCAGGATACCCACTCTTATTGGCATCGATAAAAATAAAATCAAAAGGGCCTTGGGCGTTTATCTTTTCTAACTCTTGTTTAGCATCGCCGAGAATAAACTCTACCGATTGATCTTGAGCCGCTAACAATTTTTGAGCTTGTTTTAAATGATCTTCGTTTTTTTCAAAAGCCCAGATTTTGGGCTCATGCAATTTGGCTCTTAGAATCCAAGATAATGAATAACCGTGAAGCACCCCCACTTCTACAATTTTCGTCGCTTTCATGAGAGATAGTAAAAAACATATAAACTGTCCCTGAAGAGATGTGATCTGTACTCCTTCCAAATCATGTTCTTTCAAGCTTTCTCTTATTTTTTTTTGAAGTGGGTTTTCAGAGGTGAATAGGTTTTCTATATATCTAATGTCGCTCATTTTTATTTTATCATTTGATTTAAAAATATGATGATAGAAAGGTGATGCCTGTTTAAGGAGTTGAAAGAATCATCTACAGCCCCTTGGATCAGAGGACTCAAGCCTTTGATAATTCTTTCCTGGCTGACTTCTAGCGTTTGAAGTTCGCCTATCAACTTAGATAACTCAGTGTCATAGGTTTGGCTTTCTCGAACATCATATTTATAGCTTGTGTTTTCATCTCTTAAACTTCGCAAGTTCGAAATTGCTGTTTTAATTTCTTGAAGGTTTTGCTTTAGTACACCTTGATATATAAATAAATTTTCAATAAAGTCTCTTGAATTCGTACTCGAGAGTAAACCCACATTTTGTTTAATAGCTAAGTTACTTTCCCTCACTGAAGCGACTAGAACCTCAACTCTTTTAACGGCATCTTGGGCTAGAGGAGCCTCTTTCATGGCACTTCGAGACCTATAATAATCTTTCAGCATTAGCTGTTGCTCTAAACCAATCCCCTCTCTCTGATACCTGCTACTCCGAGCTATAAATGCTTTAGACAACCAATAAAAGACCGAAGGCAAACCTCCAACAAGATGGATATCCAAACCTGTGTAACATGCTACTAAGCCTACACAACTTAAAGCTGCCAAGCCTTGGATGCTGTATTTTTTTCCTATCTCATTAACGATATCAACATAATCTGCTGGATCTAAATGGACTTCTGCAATTGAATACAAGCTAAGATAATTTTTAATAAGAGCTTTAGCTTCAGCTTGCAATTGTGGATTATTATTAAGTGCCGCAAATAACTGTCTTGTAGCAGAGTTAGGTTTAAAGTAAGTTTCAGTATTTGAAAAACGTCTTAAGTTTAAATAAACCTGATCTGCTAAAGCTTGCTGTTCAGGTAACTTTAAAGACCTAATACTTTTAACCGCAGCTCTAGTCTCTGAAAAATATCTAAATTTTTTAGCATCTCCATCTTCGTTTTCAGTAATTCTCTCATTAGCCAAACCTTTTTCAAAATCAGCCCTAGCCATTTCTGTTATGGCTTCACCAATTGCCGCTTTAAAAATGGCAGAGTAAAATAAATCATGAGCGATGAGAACGCCTTCCAGAGTCCCTTTAAATACATGAGCTAAATCTCTTCGGCTTGATCCCTTAGGATAATCTTTCTCAAAGAATTCAGCCTGCTGTGGGAGCTCTTCTACACTCATAGCTCGAAACTGAGCGTCTCGGAGCTCTATCTTCCCTCTTGTAGCAAACTCGTCCAGGCATTGTGAGTTCTCAGCATAAGCATGAGTAGCCAAAATTAAAATAACCATCCCTATAAAGAAATAGCGAGAGGTTTGAAATAAAGACTTAATACTCATAGACTCAAACTCCCTAGGTCTCTTTGAATTACGACGCGCTTCTAAAAGATATACACGAAATCAATGCCCAAAAGGCTCTTTTTTTGTTAATTTGTAAAAATTATAGGAGTCTAACTTTATGAGCAACACCCCCCTACTTAAAGTGAACAATTTAAAAATTCGCTTCCAAACTGACGAAGCCATGGTTCATGCTGTGAAAGGAATCTCATTTGAAATCCCTAGAGGCAAAACTGTGGGGCTTGTGGGGGAATCGGGATCTGGCAAAAGTGTGACTTCCTTAGCCACAATGCGCCTCATACCTGAGCCTCCAGGTGAAGTCCATGAAGGGGAGATTTTCTTTAATGGTGTAGATCTTTTAAAACTTAAAGAATCTGAAATGCGCAAAGTCCGTGGTAAACAAATTTCTATGATTTTTCAAGAACCTATGACTTCGTTAAATCCAGTTTTTACTGTAGGCGATCAAATTGCTGAAGCCCTCGTGCTTCACGAAGGCATGACCCAAGAGGAAGCCTGGGAAAAATCCATTGAGCTTATGGATAAGGTAGGAATCCCAAACCCGAGAGAAAGAATTGGATCCTACCCCCACGAGATGTCTGGAGGTCAACGACAAAGAGTCATGATTGCCATGGCTATCGCTTGCTCACCAGATCTTTTGATTGCTGATGAGCCTACAACAGCACTTGATGTGACTATTCAAAAACAAATCCTTGAATTGATATCCGATCTTCAGAAAAAAGAGAACATGAGTGTTTTATTTATCACTCATGATCTTGGAGTGATTGCAGATATTGCAGATCATGTCTTAGTTATGTACAAAGGTGAAATTGTAGAATCTGGTTCTGCTGAACAAATTTTCAAAAACCCTAAGCATCCCTATACGAAAGGGCTTTTAGCCTGCCGCCCTTCTTTAGACAACAACCCCAAAAGACTCCCTATGGTGTCTGATTTTATGGACAAAGAGGGCAAAGAGATCCCAAATAGTTTTGATATTCAAAAATTTGAAAAATTCTCTCGCCCTATTACAGAAGAAGAAAATCCAGTCATACTCGAAATAAAAAACCTACAAAAACATTTCCCACTTAAGAAAAACCTTTGGGGAAAAACAACCTCTTGGGTTAAAGCCGTCAGAGGGGTAGACCTCAAAGTCAGAAAAGGCCGGACCCTTGGTCTTGTGGGAGAATCAGGTTGTGGAAAAACAACTCTAGGCCGAACTATTTTAAGACTGATAGAACCCACTAGTGGTGATATTATTTACAAGGGCACCAATATAAATAACCTCTCCCGTTCTGATATGAGAGCGATGAGAAAAAAAATGCAAATTATTTTCCAAGATCCCTACGCTTCTCTTAACCCCAGAATGACAATTGGATCGGCTGTGATGGAGCCTATGCTCATCCACAAACTAGAGCCAGACAGAAAAAAACGTCAGAAAAAAGCAGAAGCCTTGATTGAACGTTGTGGACTCCCAGGATCTGTACTTAATAGATATCCCCACGAATTTTCCGGGGGACAACGCCAAAGAATCTGCATTGCAAGAGCCTTAGCTGTTGAACCTGAATTTATTATTTGTGATGAATCTGTGTCCGCTTTGGATGTATCGGTTCAAGCCCAGATTTTAAATCTTCTATTAGACCTTCAAGAAGAAATGGGATTATCTTATATCTTTATTTCCCATGATCTGGCTGTAGTGAAATTCATCGCAGATGAAATCGCCGTGATGAACCAGGGTGAGATCGTTGAGATGTCTGATTGCATTAAAATCTATGAAGATCCTCAGGTGCAATACACAAAAGACTTACTCTCTGCGATACCAAAAGGAATTCCTAAAAGCCTGATGCCTTAGGGACTTTAAATATTGGAGGCCTTAGTTCTCCTGAGCCTCAAGATATTTCTCTGCATCCATGGCTGCCATGCAACCGGTTCCAGCAGCGGTAATAGCTTGTCGGTAATGATCATCTTGAACATCTCCGCAAGCAAAAACACCTGGCACATTTGTTCGTGTAGTTCCTGGTTCTGTTTCCAAATAGCCTACTGAATTTGTTTTTAACTGCCCCTCAAATACGTCTGTATTTGGTTTGTGACCAATTGCAATAAAGACACCTTCGACTTCAAGCTCAGAATCCTCTTTCGTCTTATTATTATATAGGCTCACTTTTTTTACGAGTTTTCCATCTCCTAAGATGTCTTTGAGCTCTGTATTCCACATGACTTTCACTTTAGGGTGGTTCATGACTCTTTCTGCCATAATCTTAGAAGCTCTAAATTCTTCACGGCGGTGGAGAACATAAACTTGGCTGGCAAAACGAGTTAAAAATAAGGCTTCTTCCATAGCGGTATCTCCACCACCTACTATACAAACTGGGACATCCCTATAAAAAGCACCATCACAAGTGGCACAAGCAGAAACTCCTCGACCTAAATACTTTTTTTCATTTTCCAAACCTAAGTACTTGGCACTGGCTCCAGTACTAATAATAACTGTTTCTGCAGAATGCTCTTCTTCATCGACCCAAATTTTAAAAGGAGCTGTTGAAAAGTCCACTTTAGTAACATTCTTAGATAAAAATCGAGTTCCAAATCTTTCGGCTTGCTTGATAAAAAGATCCATCAATTCAGGCCCCATTACTCCATCAGGAAACCCTGGAAAGTTCTCAACGTCAGTAGTTGTAGTCAGCTGCCCTCCTACTTCTTCACCTTGAATCATGAATGGACTTAAGTTAGCTCGAGCTGCATAAATTGCAGCTGTTAAACCTGCAGGGCCCGATCCAACAATGATGACTTTTTCTGTTTTAGACATATGTTTACTTCCTTAAAGTTGAAAATTTTATTTTAGCAAAGATTTAGAGGCTGTGGAACTTCTTCAACTCGGATAATTTCTAAAATAAGGCTTTTGAGTATCTGAACTTAAAACCCATTGTTTAAAATCTTTAGCAACATCTACTGGACATGCAATACTTACTTTTGGATCTATTCTCACTTGAGAGTTTTTAGGCAGTAAATCCGTATTCATATATCCAGGGCTATACATAAAAAGTTTTTGTTTCCAAAAAATATCATCATTTAAATTATAGACGAGCTTCTTTAAAGCCGCCTTAGATGCAGAATAACTTGGACCCAGAGGATCAAAGTCTTCGGCAATTTGGGAGCCCACGCAATAAATTGAGCCCTGATACTTTTGCACCCCTAAACTATGAATCAACTCAGCTGGAAATAAAAAGTTGAGCTTATAGGCCCAGAGATGATCTTTAAACTCTTTATCAGAATACCTCCCGTAAGGACCTCCGCCAGCGCTGTAGACAATGATATCAGGTTTAAAGTCTTGAATTTGCTCTAACAGCTCCGAAACTTTTGCTTTAGTGAAATCGAATATTAATTCATGATTAAAAAATGAAGCTTCTGATTTACTTCTGGCAACCCCACAGATTTCATGGTCCTGAGATAACTGTTCGGCCAAAGCTAAACCTAAACCTTGGCTGGCTCCTAAAACTAAAATATTCACATCAACCTCACCGATAAAACAGGACAGAATCTCGGAACCTACTGGGTATATTGATCTATAGGGGGCTGCTGAGCCTAGTGAGCATTTTGCATCATGTTAAAGAATGAAGAACTTGATAGAACGCGCTGCGCAATATAGATTCCTGCCCATGAAAAAAATAATCCAAAAAATAGCTAATTTTCGTAGAGTGGGCTTAATTATTCTAACACTGGGTAGCTTCAATTCAGCTTGTGATAAATCTCACTTGCTGCAAAATCCTAGAGTCCCATGGAGTCTTAATAACCCTATAGTATTTAACTCTGACTCTCCCCCTCTTCAGCTCACTCACTTTATAAACAAGAACCCTACCCCTATTTTTCAAAATGGAAGCTCTTTAAATTTTAAGAGCATCAACTTAGACACCTACCTTAAAGTCACCTCAAAATGTGGCCTGACAGCAGACAATAAACCTCATAAATTTTCAAAAACTTATTCGAGCTCTAATCTTGAATCTATATATTTACATGACCATGTAAATGTCGACTTCAAGCTAGAGCTTTTAGATCCTGAAGGACAAAAAAAGCAAGATGTTTTTTACTGTGACTTTGAGTTCTGGGGAGATCATAAGAATCAAATACACTATATTGATCTTTTAAAAAACTCCAAACTCCAAAAACATAAACTGAGTTTCCAACTAGGTCCCCGTGTGGATCAAGTTTTTGTAAATGAGGCTGGCCAACTTCAAGCTGAGTTTTTAAGCTCTAAAAAAGAAAAGTTTAACTTTAGACATTATAAATACGATCTCCAGTGTTATTACGACAGCCTGTCGTCCGTGAGTTACTCTACTGAAAGTGACCATATTCTCAGTTTTAAATTTGAACAAAAAAATAATAGTATTTTAGATCAATGTTTTTTTAGCTTTAAAAAAGAAAAAGCGGGTCCAAGCCTTTACTCACAGAGCTTTAAGGTGGTTGAAGAGTCTCCTGAACTAGAAAGTTATATTCTATTTTCATTCAGGCGTAACGCTCTTCAGACTCTTGAAAATTTTAAAAATAACAAAGCCATTTCAATTCCGTTTGTTCTTATCAACAACTCAAGCCAAGAGTTTGAATTTAAAGCCAATAACTTTGACTTTAATGCTTACGCATTTGTCATGAGTTCCAACGCAAGAAACTCAGACCAGGCCTTGTTTTATAACCTTAGCTTCAAGACTCGAATTCGCAAAAACCCTTCTCATTTTAAGGATAAATACCCTAAAAACTACTTCCCTTTTGTTTTTGAGGTCCCGCCGCTACAGAAGTGCTTGTTAGAAAATACTTCATTTAAAAAATCTAGCTTGAAGTCTCTTGAAATTGAGGAGCAGTATTTTCTAAGACTTTTCTTCCCAAAATCCAAAACCAACCTAGATGTTGTACGCAATATAAATGGAAAATCTACTCACGCATGGATGAATCTCTTCAAGACATTTGAGCTAAACCTAAAGGATTCTCTTGGCTCTGTTTCTATGACCTCACAAGTTTTTAATGATTTCTTTCATTTTGACATCGCTCTAACTCAAAAGAATGTCGATTACCTTATTAGAAATAGTCAAAATGCATATAAGGAGCTTCCAAATCAAACCTACCTCAAATCACAATTTGATAATTTTGCAAAATATCACCCTTACATGATCCAATTACCTGCTCTTGAGAGCATTAACTGTGGAGAAACGCGACTATGAAATCTTTATTTTACATATTTTTATTTTTGACTATCTGCTCTTGCAATAAAGAAACTGCCACTACTTTTTCTCCAAAAAAAAGTTCGGATTTAGATTTTGTTATTAATATTCCGGAAGATGTGTCTGAAACAAATTATCTTAATAAGAGCTCTACTTACGAATGGGATGACTTCTTGGCATTTCCAAACATAAAAGATAAGAAATATTCTTGGAACATAATGAGCTTATGCTCCTACGCAGGGGACCAATTTAAAAAAACAAGCCAGCTCCACCCGGGAAATCAAGTGGTGACAAGACTGTACTTAAGCAGCCTCATACCAGAAAGACTTTCACAAAGCCTCACACTAGCCAATGACATTCATTTTAAAAGAGACATGCCAGAATGTGGGTTTAAGATACAAGTTCTATCAAAGAATAAAAAAATCAATCAGATTGCACTTGAACCTAAGCCCTTTAACTTTCGAGTTAACCCTGAAGTGCAAACTCGACTTGAGTTAAACGATAATTCAATTTTAATTCAATCCTCTGAAGACTTTAAAAAAATTCACTATAACTTAGAAGATAGTTTTAAGTTTTATCTTCACCTAGAAAATAACCTCAGCTCTCACAAAACCCTGGGTTGGAGTCTCCTTTGTGATCTTGATCAGGCCAATAGATCTATTAACTTTGAAAACCAGAATACGGATTTTTTTAGACTTCATTACTCTGAGAATGAAGTTAAAAAGTTTCTTAGCTTCAAAGATCATACTCGATGCCATTTTCAAATGAAACTCAAAGATCAACTTAATAATGTTTATTACAAAAGGGGGCAAGATTTTGACCTCTACTTTGAAAATAAATTTATCACATCGCAGTTTAGATTTAATTCTATTGAACCAAAACCAATCACCTCTTCGGAACTAAGGACTCTTTCAATAAAGTTTAGTAAATGGGAACGAAGATATTTAATCAACTATTACTCCAATGCCTGCAAAAAAATAAAAAGTACATTTAAATTGGGGCATTTAGTATATATGCCACGTGGATGTACTCGTAAGTCTGGGCTCCCGCTTTCACCGGAAGTGGAACTGCATCAGAACATAACTAGAAACAGGTTCGACACCTTAATGAGTCCTCAGCATATTTATTCTGAATACAAGCAATTTAACTTACAAAAACTTCTTAAAGAGCGCAGCCTAGGCGATTTGGAAGTCCAGGTATCTAGCTCCTCACGACATCCACTTTATTTCAAACCAAAAGGTCACGATGGCTTTCACGTCTTCATGAACCAATACCTTCCTGCCGATCTCTCATTAGAGAACCAAAATGGAGAAATCCAAAATCTGGCTGAAACAACAACCCGAGTTTTTCATGCGCCTGTAAAAATTATTCTAAACCATAGCCAGAACACTAAAAACAGAGATGGTTCTGAATTAAATTTTATCTCTCAGAACCAAGATTTTAAGTCACTCACCTCTTTCAAACTGCCATTTCAGTTTTACACCACAGAGCTTCCGGACCATTACAAGAAAATAACATATAGCTTTGCAGATACTCTTATCTTAAGCCTAAATACTA
>CALGWV010000125.1 GCA_937936325.1 uncultured Bdellovibrionales bacterium
CTTGATCTCATTGAACTAAAAAGGAATCTAGAAAAAGAACTTAAGAAATTTTACACACTACTCGATAACAGTAGGAGAGTAACAATCTAAAATCATTTCAAGGGGGTACTTCTCGGTGTCATTTCTTTTTGAGTGAATACGTGAAATCCCTATATGCAGAGCTCTGCTTTGACAATCCTCAGGGGGTGATCAAAAAATATGTCTGCATGAAAATACTCTATGCCTCTGAATATACAGATTATATCGAACTGACCCTAATTAAGGAGCTCCATAAAAGAGCTGATGTTTTTGTCTTTGATTCTGAAGCCTCACACCAAGCTGAACTCAAAGATCTCCTAGGTTCCAACTATTCTTGTTTTCCCAACATAACCCAGGGTGAAAGCGTAACTTTAAGCTGATCACAAAGCTACGACAAGTTTTTGATGAGTATCAGCCAGATCTTATCTATAGTGTCCACGGCAGTAGAATCATGTTTAATCTCATCTGCGCTTTAAAACTTCCTCAATATTCTAAAATCAGTCTTTGTGTCTTTAGTGGGATTATGGGGGGTGCTAAGTTACTAAAGCGCCCCAAGAGCTTATGGACCTCTCATCACAAGCGCGTCGACGGAATTATCGCCTGTGCCGAGGCCATCACAGAAGAGTTTAGGAATCAGTACTTTTTTCATAAAAAAAAGTTTATCACTTCTTATCCACCAATAGATTTTGATTTCTTAAATGGTGAAGCTCTAGAGTCGCCCGCTGAAAACGCCATAGAGCTGGACCCCTCACAGCTCAAACTATTGTTTTTAGGAAGTGCCAGAAAAGTAAAAGGTTTTGATATTTTATATAAAGCCTGGGACAGGCTACCTGAGAAACTCAAAAATCAAACTCATATCTTTCATATTGGTGACCCAAGAGATTGGGGAGCTCAGTTGAAAAACAACTCTAAGCTCTATCAAGAATTTCAAAACCTTGGCTATGCTAATGCAAAAGAGAGATTTTGCTCTAAGACGACAACAGAACAGCTCATCAAAGACTTTGCCTTAATCGTTAAATCAAAAAAATTATAAGCTAATTTCTAATTTTTACTTTTTTATATTTGAATCAATTTCTGAATATCTGATCTAAAGCGCTTTAGCCTTTTCAGGTTGGCCTTAAAATCATAAAAACCTTTTAGAGACTTTGAGCTAAAATTCAGCTGCTGCTCAACAAGATCATAAGAAATTGCCATAACATCTTTAAATTTAAAAAATTCACTTTCGAAAACACAATTCCAAGTGTGATCTTCATGTGTTATTTGTTTAGCCTTCATCTGCTTTAATACAGACTCAACAAGTTTTTTCACATCCAGTGTGTTCTTTAATGCTATGGACTCAATTTTAAAAGCCGGGCGACTCTCCAGCGTAGAAACACAGTTTGGAGAATCACCACATAAAAATACTTTTTTCAAAAAAAGTCTTCTTATTGCTGTTGGGTGTACTGAGGGTCCACTTCTATTTTTACTTCAACACGCCTGTTTTTAGCACGTCCATCTTCTGTTGAATTTGAAGCAACGGGTGACGTCTCACCTAATCCTGCAATCTGCATTGGAGCACCTGCCAAACCTCTTTGCACCATATAATTTTGAACCGCGGCAGCTCTTTCTTTTGACAACTTTGCATTGAACCCGTCATCTCCTACACTATCTGTATGCCCCTCAATGACATATTTATTTTGCGGGTATTTCACAAGAATCACAGCCATTTTATCAAGTGTTGCTTTAGCATCTGAGGAAAGACTTGACTTATTAGTCTCAAAGTAAAGATCACCGTCTAGCTGCGCGATAATTCCGTCTTCAGTACGTTTTACTTCTGCAATTTCAGCAAGCTCCTTAGCCTGTTTATCAAGATAGTTTCCTACTCCACCGCCTAGAAGCGCTCCGATTCCAGCTCCTATTAAGGCTCCTTTTCCAGCTTTTCCAGAATTTGATCCAATCAGTGCACCCAGCCCCGCTCCAACACCGGCTCCAATACCTCCACCAACAGCTGTCTTTTTACCTGGTGTGGTACATGACGCAAAAACTAACGTAGAAACTAAAATTATAACTTTTTTCATAGGACTCCCCTTTAATTGTTAATAGTGACTCTTTATTTTAATGCTTTTTCAAAAAATGTTAAGAAGTGACAAGACTTTTTGCTGATAATAATATCTCATGAGGGCATGATTTGTCGTTTTCATGTGTATATCCTCTTTTTAGGCCTAATTGTAAGCTGTCAAAACCACTCTCCCTTGAAATGTTTAAATATAAACTCAAGACAAATAGGACATAACTGGGGAGCTCAGGGGCAAAGCCTAGGGTCTTACCTACATAGGCAACAATCCTGCCCAATAGATAAACCTAAATTTGAGGAAGCTTATAATGAAGGCCGAATTCAATTCTGCTTGCACCCCAACATAGAACAAAAGAATTCCTCTCAAGTTAAAGAGTCTGAACTTCTTTCTTTCTGCCCTCTACACTTAAAAGCTCTTTTTTTTAAAAACTATACCAAGGTCAAAACTCAAACACTCCAAGACACCCTAGATAAAACTAAAAAACATATCTTACGAGCACAAGATAGGTTAGCGCGAGCAGAGCAAAATTTTAGTCAAACCCACTCTGGAGACGGCCTCTACCTGAGGGGGCAAAGGGATCTGATTTTTTCTTATAAAGAAGATTTAAAAAAACTTCAGCTCCATAAATCTAAGCTTGAAGAACAGCTCAAAAAATATAAAAGCTTAAAAGTGAACGCTTCTTTCACTGCTCAACCTAAATTTTGATTTTTTTTAAGAATTCTTGGCGGGGGATCTCTTTGGCTCCGAACGATTTTGTAATGGGAGTAATCATTTGCGTGTCCACCCAACTGAAACCTTGAGTTCTTAGATCTTCAACCATGGTCACAAATGCAATTTTAGATGCATTAGATTCAATATAAAACATACTTTCTGCGGAAAAATATTTTTCTGACAAAACCCCAAATAGGCCGCCAACCAAGGTTTCTTTTTTGTAAACGCCATAGCTTAAAACATGCTGACTTTGAATTAAATTTTTATAATTTTCTATAAGCCCAGGGGTTATCCATGTGTCTCGATGAATTTCTGCAGCTTTTTGAATTAAACTTAGAGTGTCGTGGTTTTTTAAAACTCGGTAAGGATGAGATTTTAAAAATTTCGTTAAACTTTTAGAAACATGAAACTCTTTAAATTCTAATATACCTCTAGGCTCTGGCGAGCTCCAATAAATTTGCTCCTCAGACTCTGGCCAAGGAAAGACTCCTCTTTTGTAAGCCTCTAAACTCATCTCAGGGGTTATGTGCTCTGTCCAACACACCACATCCTCATTTGGAGCTAGCGACTCCAAAACTTGTATCCACTCTTTCACTCTAAAGCCTTTAGAATCTGGGGTTGTAGCTCCGGGACTTTACCTTCAGCATCAGGATGCTGCTCAATAATTTGAACCCATTGTAAGAGTTTTTTTTGTTGAGCCACCAAGCGCTCTTTATTTAGCTTTGGATCTTTGTCAGGTATTTTTTCAAGCTCAACTTCTGGAGCAAATTCAATGCCTCTTTTATCTTTGTTAAAAACGACAACTTCATACCTTTCTAGTAAATTCAAAGCCGTTTCCACCCTAAAGTCTCTTCGGTTTTTAAAATTAAGTTTCTCACGTATAAAATCTAAGCCTTCAGAAAAGTATCTTTCTGGAGTTTCCTTAAGCCATTTGTAAGTCCAATAAATAATATCTGGTCCCGGGTGATTCCATTTCATAAAATCCATGTGGAGCTGGATATCTTCATCAGAGTATAGAAGCTCACAGTAGGTTTTTTCACCATCTCGGCCTGCTCTCCCCACTTCTTGAAAGTAAGACTCTACAGAGCCGGGAGATTCAAAATGATGAACATGACGTATATTTTTTTTATTTACCCCTAGACCAAAAGCATTTGTCGCTAGCATCACACCTCCATGCTCAATGAATTTTTTTTGTTGCATGATTCTGAAGTGGGCTTTGAGTTTTCCATTATAAACATGATGCTCAATAGACATTTGAGTCAGCACCTCACTGACTTTGTTCAAAGTGGAGATCAAAGAAAAATAAACAACACAGTCCCCGACATTTGTGTTTAACAAATGAACCAATCTTCTCAACTTGTCCTCAAAATCAAAACTTCTGTAAACCCCAAGCTCAAGCTCAGGGCGATTTAAATCTTCGATAAAAGAAACTCTAGGTTCCGGAAGGCAGGAAATGATTTCATCTCTGGTTTTTGAATCTGCCGTAGCAGTGACAGCCAGAACTAATGGATTCTGAAGTCTTTCGTAATAATCTGGAATTCGGGTGTAATCTGGCCTGAAATCATGCCCCCACTGGGATAAACAATGGGCCTCATCAACCACAAACAAACTGGGCTTAATATTGCCCCAAGACTGCCAGAATTGTTCTTTAAGTAAGCGCTCTGGAGACACAAATATAATCTCATTCTGAGTGAGGTTCTTATATCTTTGAGCCTTAACCGAAGATGCAAGCCCTGAATGAAGACATGTGGCTTTGAGTCCCAAATTTTTGGCCTCCCTCACCTGATCCTCCATTAATGCTATCAGGGGAGTGATCACAAGCACTGGGGATTGAGATGCTTCTCTTCCAGCCATAAATTGATAAATGAGGCTTTTACCGCCACCAGTGGGTTTGAGTAAAAAAACAGATTTTTGAGCCATTAGAGCCAGAAGAACCTCTTCTTGATAATCTTTAAACTCATCAAAACCAAAACGAGCCTTGAGCTCTTGCTTTAAATCCATCTCATCCTTTATTAAAAATCCAGATTTCTTCAAACAAGATAACATTTCATATTGCCGCGCATCGCATACATAGGTTAATCCACAGGTTGCGTCATTCATGCTAAACATGGATGAACTCAATAATATATTTTAATGAACAAGGAGAGCCTAAAGTGTGTGCATGGGACGTAAATAAAGTCAGAAATATTGGAATATCAGCTCATATCGATTCAGGAAAAACAACTCTTACGGAAAGGATTTTGTTTTATGCTGGACGCATACACACAATCCACGATGTTCGTGGAAAAGATGGTGTCGGTGCAAAAATGGATTCTATGGAGCTCGAAAGAGAACGTGGAATTACAATTCAATCTGCCGCGACTCATGTTTCGTGGAAAGATATCGACATCAATATTATTGATACTCCAGGTCACGTGGATTTCACCGTGGAAGTGGAGCGCGCCTTGCGAGTACTTGATGGAGCTATTTTAGTCTTGTGCGGAGTTTCAGGTGTTCAGTCTCAGTCCATCACTGTGGACAGACAAATGAAACGTTACAACGTCCCTCGTTTAGCTTTTATTAACAAATGTGACAGACAGGGTGCCGACCCCATCAAGGTTAAAGATGATCTTAAGGACAAGCTCAAGTTGAATGCAGTTATGTATCAACTTCCTTTAGGCCTTGAAGAAAACCACATTGGAGCCATCGATTTAGTCACAATGAAAGCCTACACTTATGACGGCGAGCACGGAGAAAATGTCATCGAAGGTGATATTCCTGCTGATCGTATGGATGAAGCTCTAAAATATAGAAAAGAGCTCATTGGAGCTGCAGCAGATTTTGATGATGAATTAGGTGAAAAGTTTCTCATGGAAGAAGAGCCTACCGTGGAAGATATCCAAAGAGCCGTACGTAAAGGGGTTATTGGTTTAGGTTTGTGCCCCGTTTTTTGCGGGTCAGCCTACAAGAACAAAGGAGTTCAGCGTTTATTAGATGCTGTCCAAGACTTCTTACCTTCTCCTCTAGATATTGAAAACAAAGGTTTAGATCAGGATAATGATGAGGCTGAACTAGTTTTAGCTACAGATGACTCCAAACCTCTAGTCGCTCTGGCATTTAAACTTGAGGAGACTCGCTACGGTCAGCTGACATACATGAGAATTTACCAAGGAACTCTCAAAAAAGGAGAGTTCATTTACAATATGACCAATAATAAAAAGCTGAAGGTCCCTCGTGTAGTGCGTATGAACTCTGCCGAAATGGAAGACATTGAAGTCTCTCGTGCTGGAGACATTGTCGCCCTCTTTGGTGTGGATTGCGCTTCTGGAGACACTTTCACTGACGGAAAAGCCAACATCACAATGACTTCTATGTTTGTTCCTAACCCCGTGATTTCTTTATCTGTAAAACCAAAAGACAAATCTCAAAGCAACAACTTTACAAAAGCCTTAAATAAATTCAGAAAAGAAGACCCTACGTTTCATGTGACTCGTGATGAAGAGTCTAACGAAACTATTATTTCTGGAATGGGTGAGCTCCATCTTGAAGTTTATGTAGAAAGAATGAATAGAGAGTTTCAGTGTGAAGTGGAGACAGGTCAGCCTCAGGTGGCTTATCGTGAAACGATCCATGCCAGTGCGGACTTTGACTACACACACAAAAAACAAACTGGGGGTTCTGGTCAATTTGCAAAAGTTGTAGGATCTATTGAGCCTTTAGACCCCAACTCTGATGATCTTTATGAGTTTAACGACAAAGTAACAGGAGGTCGTATTCCTAAAGAATACATTCCAGCTTGTGACAAAGGTTTCCAAGAGCAGATGTCTAAAGGAAATCTAATTGGTTATCCGATTGTTGGAGTTAAAGTCAATCTTCTAGATGGAGCTTATCATGATGTAGATTCCAGTGAGATGGCTTTTAGAATTTGTGCCATGGCTGCTTTTAGAGAAGCCTACATGAAGGCCACACCACAAGCCTTAGAACCTATGATGAAAGTGGAAGTGGCTGCACCAGAGGAATTCCAAGGAAACGTTATGGGACAGCTCAACCAGAGACGTGGGATGATTAAAAACACAACTACGAACCAGGGCTATACTACTGTTGAAGCCGATGTCCCTTTATCTGAGATGTTTGGTTACTCCACAGAGCTTCGTTCAGCGACTCAAGGAAAAGGGGAATTTAGCATGGAATTTGCTAAGTATTCTCCGGTTCCTAGAAACGTCCAAGAAGACCTCGTGAAGCTTTATCAGAAAAAACGTGAAGAAGAAAATAAATAAATGATACTCTCAGATCTCAGCTTAAAATCATCTTTGGAATCGGGCCGACTCAAAGTCAGCCCTTTGTGTGCAGAGTCCATACAGCCGGCATCTATTGATTGCCGGCTCGGGTCCCACTATTTAGTCGTGGAAGACCGTAATATGGAAACCATCACCCTAGATTCTGAGATTTTATATCGTGAAATTGAAAGTGATTCTATTATTTTACCGGCCCATAGCTTTTTGCTAGCCACGACCATGGAGCATATTGAGCTCCCAGATGACATGGTGGCTTTTGTGGAAGGCCGCAGCTCTATAGGTCGTATTGGTCTGTTTATCGAGAATGCCGGCTGGGTGGATCCAGGCTTTAAGGGACAAATCACTTTAGAGCTTTATAATGCCAACTCATTACCGATCAAACTTGAAGCGGGTCGACGCATTTGCCAGCTGGTTTTTTGCCAAATGGATAATGCTGCGATGAACCCCTACAGAGGGAAATATCAAGGTCAAAAAAACTCTACTGGCAGCCGAGTGTTTTTGGACTCAGAAAATCCAACATAGGGGTTTCTTGATAGTTCATTCAAGGAAAACCAAGACTCAATCTAATAGAGCTCTACACGTTCCTACATATTTTCAAAAAGCTCTAAAACAGCCTTAAAGCTTTAGCAATATTTGAATAAAAAAAGGTTCTAAAGACCAGGCTTTTCATTAAGTCTCAATCTGATATGGGTTTAACGCATATTTCTTTGTTTTTAGCTTCTCATGGAGCGAAATTCGATTTATATTTGTCAGTATGTTCAACTCAGCCGACAACACGAAAAGGATTGAGACCTAAGACAAAACTAATTAGAATTTTTTTAATTTTTTTGACTTTAATTATGAACCCAACTCTAACAAGGATTCTTTAAAAATATATGGAAGATGACACTATTCCGAGGACCTCTGGTTCTAAAGTTCAAAAACAATTTTTCTTTTCTTCTAAAACATCAACTTTAAAATTTCAGTCAATTTTAAAATCTAGCAGCTTAGTGGCGGGAGGTTTTTAATGGGCTTACTCATCGTATACCTTTCAGTTGCCACTCTGATTTCTTTTGTATGCTCACTTCTTGAGTCTGTGATTTTAACAGTTTCACCTGCTTACCTCGCAGTAGAGTCACAGAAAAAAAGAAAATCCATTCTTATGCTAGCTGATTTAAAAGCACATATAGATAGACCTTTAGCTGCTATTTTAACTCTCAATACTGTAGCCCACACTATTGGTGCTGCGGGTGTGGGGGCTCAGGTTTTAAAACTCTATGGTAATGATTATGTTGCGATCTCGTCTGGTATACTTACTGTTGTAATTTTAGTCTTTTCTGAAATTATTCCTAAAACGATAGGAGCTGTTCATTGGAAAAAACTAGCTCCTTATTGTGGCTACATCACTCACTATCTTATTTATATCACCTACCCTTTTGTCCTACTCTCTGAGTTTATTCACAAACTCTTAGGTGATGACAGCGGCAATGGAGTCACTCGAGAAGAAATGATTATGACGGCCGAAATGGGAGCCGATGAAGGAACTCTCAGAAAAAAAGAGAGCTTAGTTATTAAAAATCTTCTCATGCTCGATAAGATTTTTGTGTATGACATTATGACTCCTAGATCAGTTGTTTTTGCACTAAATGGAGAAACAACTGTGGGAGAGGTTTTTAAAAACTATAAATATATTCAGTTCTCTCGCATTCCTGTATACACAAAAAAACTCGACGCTGTAGAAGGTTCAGTCTTAAAGTACAAACTTATGGAAGCCCACTCACAGGGCTTGGACAACCTAGCCGTTAAGGAATTTATAAACCCAATTCACAGTGTTCCAGAAGACATCACTGTTTCTGCCTGCTTTGACCAGTTTATTAAGCGTAAAGAGCACGCCTTTATTGTTGTCGACGATTATGGAACTACTGTCGGCCTTGTGACATTAGAAGATGTGATGGAAACGCTTTTAGGTGTTGAGATTGTGGATGAATTTGATTCCGTGGAAGACATGAGAAAGTATGCCAGAGATCTTTGGGAAGAGCGCAAAAACAAAAAACACCTTAAAGATCTCACAATCAATACACAAAATACGAAAGTAAAAATCGCAAACTAAAAATCCATTTCTTCGGTGCTAAGTGGTGCACCGAGGTTATTGTGAACACGCTTACCTCTCCCTATCTCTGTGGAGCGCTTTTTGATCGCCATCAAATGTGCTAGGGCAAGTATTTCAAGCTCTCCTATTATCAAAATTTGACTAAAAAATCACTTCCTCAGAAATAAAGAGGACCTAGGTGCATCCAGTGTGGTAAATCAAACAAATTAGTCTTCAAGCTTTAAAGTACTCACTGAATTATAACCTGGCCCGCAAAAACCGCCATGAGGCCAATGAAACTTAAGGGCCTTTAAGCTTTTATCTAAAACAAAGTCAGTTATAATAGGGTTTCCTACTTTATGTTTATTCGCTTCACATCTAGGATCACTTAACATGACCCTACTTTCTGAAAGGTGCATAAAAAGCTTCTCCTTTATCATTTCGTATTCCTCTACCATTTTGAAGTAGCAAGTATTTCCAAAACGAACTGAGTATTCGAACTTCATATCCTCAGTAAATGTAAAAGCACGTGTCACATCACTGCCGTGATAACCAAGAAAATTAAATGGAGCCATGGGCTTAGAAGATTCTGCCTGGCAGCTATGTTCGTTCTCCACCCAATTCCCAACTAAACTAGCATCAGCTAGAACTAAAGAACTCAAAAATGGAGTCGCCAGAAATAAAAGTATTTTAAAAAACATGCATGGTCCTTTGTTATTCTCAAATACTTATTTCACCCCTTGCTCTTTCGTCAAGTATAATCTGTTATATCTACCAACATAGGTGCCAGTCC
>CALGWV010000126.1 GCA_937936325.1 uncultured Bdellovibrionales bacterium
GACTTTAAGACCGGTGGCATCCATAACGACATGAATCTTTTTGCCTTTAGCCTGAAGTTGTCCAAGCTGAGTTTTTAGCTTTTTCATTCTTCTTGAAAGAGTCGTGTAGTTTGGAGTCGGAAGATCGAAGTTCATCAAAAATGCAAACAGCTTCCAATCAAAGGGTCTGCTCGGGATCAACTCTTAAGAGCGAGCCTCAGTATCTGTCTTAATTTAGCTGAAGGAAGTGCAAAGCAAACTGATAAAGAGAGAAGGCAATATTACTTCATAGCACTGGGGTCGCTTAAGAGAAGTATATTGTTTATGAGAGTGAGATAATTTTGAAACTTTAATCTCAGGTACTGATCAGCTGGGTGCCAGTCTCTTTAAGCTGACTTAAGTCTACCAGCCCCTGAAGCCGGGGGGCCTTGGGGCCTGGATTGTTCCTTGAACCCCCAATTTTAGAAGAGAACCACTTAAAAAAAGAGAGTAGGTGGGTGGGTGAAGGAGCAACATAGGCTAAAGCCGCATTCCAAGACTGAATTGTTTTTGATCTGTAAATGTTAAGCCAAAGTCTAGATTTAATTTAAAACTAGCTCTTAGATACAGAATTATGACCTATTCTATGTCAGTATTAAGTAAAACCGAATCCCAATTTGATATTAGACTCTCAAATTGAGTGTTTGTGTGGATGTGAGTAATTAGTACTCATTTGCATAATACCGGCTGAAAACCTTTGGGGGGAATTGTGAAATTTTCTTACGTTCTAATCACTTTATTACTTTTTATAATTGGTGGGGCTTTACCAGAAGCGTCTGCAATTGATACAAATAAAACATTCAATTTACTTAAGAGAAGACCCAACACATTATTAAGTTGGAAATCTGTTAAATTTGAGAATAAAAATTCTGGAAAAATAGACCATGTGTTTTCTTTAAACCATCCCTATGCCCAAACCATTAAGTACTGGGCTGGTGGAGATAAAGTGGTCTCTCAGAACTTAAGGCAAAAGATGCTTCCGTTTGAGAGTATACAAAGTTTTTCAGGCATAGATGCTAATTCTGAAGCTATCCTAAAATTAAAAACTGCTGATAATTATGACACCAGATATTTACCCATCACTGTTTATCGCAAAGATGGTGGAAGAGAAAATTACATTGTACGTCTAAGGCATGAAGCAAAACGTTACAGCATCTCCAATCGATTGGCGTCACAGTATCAGAAGCCAGGTCAGCTTCTCACGTCAAGAGGCACTCTATATAAACAGTCAGGACAACAAGTGGCCCAGTCCGTCGCTGTTCGTGATGAAAGTTATATTATCGGTGATGCTACTAGTACAGACTACACAATAGAAACACCCACAGTGCAGACACAAACAATAGATGAGTCTTTAAATTCAATTGAAACTGATGAAATAGATTTTCAAGACGAAATCAATATTGCGGAAACAACAGTCGCTGAAACTGGGGGCATCGATTACGATCTCTCCACAGAAATTGAGAGTTTTGATTTTGTCACTCAAGATGCGGGTCTTCAGATTCTGAGCATGAGAGAGCCGGTGACTATTACTCAAAGAGTGGACGAAGTTAAAACTGTTCAACAAGACTTAGAAATGACAGAAGTTGAAGAAATTGTAGAAGAAATTGAAATGGTAGACATCGTTGAGCCTAGATCGCTTTATATAGCCGACTCTTTTGACAGATGTCGTGTAGGAATCGGTGGTGGAGCCACAATGGATTATGCCGAGTACAAATATAAGCCTGGCCTTGATTTTGATTACACAAGTTTTGGTCTACCTTCTGGAAATGCTTATGCTGATTGCCGCATCTATAAAAGAATTTTCTTAGACGCAGAGGCTAAGTTTTTAAGAGCCAGAATTCAAGACGATTTTGGTATGCTTAAGGGCGCTTATGCTTGGAACTATTGGATGGATAGTTATGACTTAGGTATAGGGTATAGGTTTTCTTCTCATCATTTAGGTCATCGTACTCAACATGCTCTTAAGCTAACAGGTTCACTGAGCTATTGGCCTATACTGCGAGCCTTAATACCTCCTACAAGTCAGCAAAGGGATTTATTTGCTTTTGATAAATCTGAATTTGTTTCTATTGGTTTGGGATATAAGCTTTCTCGTATGTCTGAATCTCGAAAATGGAGAATCTTTGGAGATTTGAGCTACTATCTCCCTATTGAGCTCTTAGATATGGGACCCAATGCCAGTGCTGTTTTTCTTATTGATGCTCAACTCGGGTTTACAAGAAAGATCAGTGCATTAGACGTGGGTCTGAGTTTTCATGTTAATGGGCATATGGGAAGCTATGAAGATGAGTTTTTTAACAACTATCCGTTTGATAAATTTGATATTAAAGGAACTCTGCTCCTGAATTTAGAATATGCATTTTAAATAAAAAACATTCGTACATGTTACTCTTTTTAGTAATGTCAAAACATTCAATTAAAAAATAACTCAGAGTCCCTCCTTCTTCAGGGACTTAAAATATAAAATAAAAATTATGGTCATATCAATAATAAATCAAAAAGGTGGAGTGGCTAAAACTACCACTGCCGTGAATTTAGCTTATGAGTGGGCCAGACTAGGCCAAAAAATCTTACTTATAGATTTGGATCCTCAAGCTTCCGCTACGAAATCTATCTTTGGTGATGAGGAGTTTGATAACACAGCCTTTGATCTCATTTTGCAAAACAAGCCCGCTTCTCAGATTATTCAAAAATCTAAGAATTTTTCAATCGATGTCATACCAGGCGAAATTTTAATGAGTGGGGTGGATCTCAAGCTGGCGACTCAATACGGGCGTGAGAAGTACCTTAGGAAGGCTCTTATGCCTCTTAAGAGTAAGTATGATCGAATCATCATTGATTGCTCACCCACCCTAGGCCTAGTTACAGTAAACGCTTTAATGGCTTCAAAAGAGATCTTAATTCCAATTTGTCCTGAATACTTTTCCCTTAAAGGGATTGAGCTAATTATAGGCACTCTTAAAAGTATAAGGTCAGGCCTCGGGCATAAGGTTCAAGTCCGTGGGATTGTGATTACAAGATATAAAAACAGAAAAGTGGTGACAGACGTGATTCAAAGAGTGACTGAGACCTATGGGTTTAAAGTCTATAAAAATTATGTTCCTGACACGATCAGCGTGGAAGAAGCCCATCATAATCATAAGCCTGTGGCTTTATTTGCACCCACCTCTAAAGCCACTTTGGCTTATCGAGCTATTGCAAAGGAAATTCAAAAGTCATGAAGGCGAATCCTCTTTTTCAAGATTCGACAGTGTCTTCAGGATCAAACATACGCTGTCAGTTTGAAATTCAGAATGTCTCTTTTGAGGACGTTGAAAGTGTTGTGCTTAAACTGACTTCAAGTAAAAAAACTCAACATTATAAAATGCAGTCTTCTGAGAGCAAAGCAAATACCTATTTATGCAATCAGTGGGTGGCTCATAATCAAAAAATATTCTGTCAGTTCTTTGTTGTGACTCACAAAGATGAGATACACTCCTCTAAAGTTTTTGAAACTACAGGTTTGTATCATCTTAATTTAAGCTGGGTAGATGAAGAACTCGACACAGCTTTAGATCTTAAAAAAGAACTTATCTTTGAAGCTTTTGAGTCAGAAGAAATTCAAGGAAAAGATGAAAAGATACAGAATCTCATTGATAAATGGGGGCTTTAATTAGGTATATTTACTTAAGTCTGTTGTAGTAACAGCCTTAACAACACGGAGGATGTAGTGAGTTATAGTATCGATAAAATAGAAGGAATCGGGCCGGCTTTTAAGGAAAAACTTGCAGCTGCGGGAATTAAAACCACAGAAGCTTTACTTGAAAAGTGCTGTGATAAATCAGGACGTAAAACCACTTCTGAAGCATGCGGAATACAAGAAGCAGTTTTGCTCAAATGGGCCAATATGGCTGACCTTATGCGCCTTAATGGAGTGGCTTCTCAATTTGCTGAACTTCTTAAAGGTGCTGGAGTCGACACAATTAAAGAACTTCGCAATAGAAATGCAGAAAACCTAACAACTAAAATGGCCGAAATCAATGCAGAGAAAAAACTAACAAGAGTTGTTCCTTCATTAGATCAAGTCACGGATTGGATTGCGGAAGCTAAAACTTTAGAGCCAACGATCACCCATTAGAACTAGGAGAGCAGTTCAGGTGTGAAGCCCCTTCGAGTGGTGTTTTCTATAATACTTTGGGGTTCCATGAATTGCTCAATATAACCAGGTCCTCCGGTTTTGCTTCCAAGGCCGGAGAGCTTATAGCCTCCAAAGGGGTGGCGATGGACCAAAGCTCCAGTGATGCTTCTGTTAATATATAAATTCCCAACTTCTAATAATGTCTTCACTTTTAAAATGCTTTCAGGACTTCTTGAGAACAAACCTCCTGTTAATGCATATTCAGAGTCATTCACCCATTCAATAGCCTCATCGATCGTCTTTGCCTTGAGTACTGCCAAGACCGGTCCAAAAACCTCTTCTTGAGCTAATTTAGATTTAGGATCTGCCACTTCAAAAATGCTGTGAGGGACATAATAGCCCATAAGATTTGAATCTATCTGAGCTTCAAAAAGAAGTTTGTGCTGGATTTTAGAATCTTCAATGAGTTTTAGAATGCGTGCTTGGCTCTCGGTATCAATAACAGGGCCCACGTCTGTGGCTGGATGCTCGGTGTCTCCAATCTTTAAGCTTTTGGCGGACTCTACAAGTCTGTGGATGAAGCTGTCATAAACTTCTTTAAGAACAATGACTCTTGAAAGCGCAGAGCATTTTTGCCCGCTAAACCCAAAAGCAGAATGAAGTACGGCCTCAATGACTTCATCCAGATCGGCATCATTATCGACAATCAAAGCATTCTTGCCGCCCATTTCAACAATACAGTTTTTAACGTGGCGTTGACCTTTTTGAACTACAGCTGCATTTGAAATAATTTGTAAGCCCACTTCCTTGGATCCCGTGAAACAAATGAGTGAAATGTCCGCGTGATTTACGAGGTGAGCTCCGATGGCTTCCCCTCGACCAGGAGCAAACTGAACTGTGCCTTCCGGTAAACCTAAACTTTCAATGAGTTTATAAAGTTCATAAGCAATAAATGAGCTTTGCTCAGCGGGCTTCATCACAACAGAGTTGCCTGTAACTAGGGCTGAAGCTGTCATTCCAGCAAGTATGGCTAAGGGAAAGTTCCAAGGGGCAATCACAAGGCAAACACCTTTAGGACGATATGTGAAAAGAGAGCTTTCTCCTGGGACCCCACCTACTTTTATGCCCTCTGAAAGCTTGAGCATATCCTCGGCATAATATCTGCAGAAATCTATGGCTTCAGTGACATCGCCATCGGCCTCTTTCCAATTTTTGCCCACCTCATGGGCTATGAGTGCTGTAAAATAATGTCTTTTCTCATTGATGAGATCGGCCAGTTTGTGAATGAGCTTAACCCGATGAGCTGCTGGTTGAAGGCTCCATGTTTTAAAGGCTTTTTTAGCAGAGGCCACGGCTTGATCGCCAAGCTTTAATGAAGTATCAGAGATCTCTCCCATAAGTTTTTGGGAATCACTAGGTAAATATTTTTTAATGATCGATTTTGAATAGTTTTTTTGTGTATCCACAACTGTAGGCACTGGATCCATTGGGAGACGAGCTTTTATTTTCTGGAGCTCTGCTTGAATATGATCTCGTTCAGTGTGATTTTTAAAATCTAGAGGTGCATGATTTACAAAGTTTTCAATTAAGGGCTCTCCTTGGGAGCTCTCTAAACCTATTGCAGGGTCCTTCATTAAATCTGCAAAGCTGTCTTGCTTCATTTCTTTAACCCGAAGAAAGCTTTCATTCGATGTATTTTCCAAAAGTCGTCTCACTAAATAAGCCATTCCAGGAATCATTTTTCCAACTGTGGCATATTCGCGGATTCGATAACCTTGATCTATTAAAACAGATTTGTAAGCATCAGCCATGCCAAAAAGCATTTGAAACTCAACAGCAGACTTAGGGAGGTTTAAAACTTGAAGTTCATGTATGACTTTCGAAATAGATCTCAAATTGTGGCTACCAACAGCAAGCTTAATCCACTTATAATTTTTTAAAAGCAGGACAGCACAGTTTTCAAAGTTCACATCAGATTCAGGTTTTTTTGTGTAAACAGGAATATTCCAATTATTTTGGCTGGCATGAATCACCTCATGATCCCAGTAGGCTCCTTTAACAAGTCTGATGCTAAACGGAGTGCCTCGCTGCTGAGCAAATTCAACAAGACTTTCAGCGTCTGCATAAGTGTCTCTAAGATACGCCTGTAAGACCACTCCAAAGTGAGGATAGTCGGAAAGCTCTGGATGGCTCAGGAGTTGCTTAAAAACATCCAGTGTTAAGTTTTTATACTCATACTGTTCCATGTCTAAATTAATAAATATATTTTGTTTGCGAGCTTTTAAATACAAAGGCAAAAGATATTGTGTGAGTCTATTAATGCTATTTTTGTAATCTGTGATGGAAATATGAGGAGCCAGTGCCGTCATCTTCACAGAAATATTGACTTTTGGAATGGGGCCAAGGTGATCTTGATCAATCAAATCCATGTCTTCCCAAGATTGAGAGTCTTGGCTGAGCTTGGTGAGAAGCTCGTCATAGCGTTGATAATAATTTTGAGCTTCTAGTTCAGATAAAGTGGCCTCACCTAAGAGGTCCAAAGTGAAAGCGATTTTGTTTTTGCGGGCTTTTAAAATTTTAGGGAGAGCTTCTTCAGGTGTTTCTCCTGTTATAAAAAGTTGAGCCATTTCAGAAATATTTTTTTTAACTGTACTGGCCAGCAAACCCGGAGCGAGCTTCCCCATCTTGGCTCCAAACCCAAACACACCCGGAAGGCCCTGGTCTTTATCGTTAAAGTACTCATCAAGATGTTTAGAAATAGACTCTGGAGTTTTTAAAGAAGGTAAGACATCTACAAATCGAAACATCTGTGTTTTAAACTCTTTGTTCTTCATAGACCAATCCATCACTTGGCCATACCACCAGTCTTTGTTAAAGATAGACTTTCCTTTGACCTTTTGTGACTCATCAAAAAGATGGATACCAATATCAGAGATGCTAGTGTGCTCAGTATTTAAAACTTTTGTTGGAGTCGATTTTTTTTTAAAATAATCAAACATAAGAAACCTCTAGATCGATATAGGGTAAGCCTGAATTAGAGAGTTTATAATGAATAAGCTTCATGCTTTTGCCAAGTTAAAAAGTGAAATTAAGCCATCGTAAGATATAGGGTCTATGGATTGCGCACCTAAAACCTAATGAGTAATCAAGAGGCTTTAAAAAAAGGATGATATATTTTTTTAAATTATTTTAAAAATTAAATTTGTTAAAATCCAGCTCTTGAACTTGAAAGCTAAATTGCGATATCTGAATGTAAAGGGACCTTTGAAGCTTCAGACATATGATTCATGTACTGTTGAACCTTTTCTGGAAACTTCAATCCTTTGACAATGCTTAAGCTTCTTAAGTTAGCAAAAACATGGAAATCATCCACATGAACTTCTGCACCATAAACAAAAGGAGATTGAATGAGAGGGCTCAGTTTATCTAAAGCTTCGTGAGCTAATTTTACATATTTTTTAGTTTCAGCTAAGACTGCTGGAAACGGACCCACAAAACCTTCTTTCTTCTTAGTGAAATAATCCTTAGCCCCTTGTGTTTTAAACTCCTCAAGGTCTGCTTGTACCCATCTAGGCATGGCTAAAAAATAGACATAGTCTCTGGAGTCAGTGAGCCACTGGGTCATTTCTTGAGTGGACTCACTCCAGTGGATGAGAGTTTCTCCGTTTTGAGAATCTATATACTTTATAATATCTAAACTTTCAGGGAGTATGTCTCCGTTTTCTTTAATCAAGATAGGGACCATCTTTTGGCCAATCATTTCTATTGGAGTTTTTTCGTCATCATTGAGCAGGACTTCATCTTGGAAATCAATGCCTTTAAGTCCAAAGATCATCCGAGCTTTTACACAGTAAGGGCAATGGTCATAGTGATAAAGTTTATAGCTCATAATGCTTTCATCCTTTTGAAATAATCTTGAGTTTCTCGTCTCAAGTTGGGGAGTAATATTATATTAGCTAAAAGGTTTGGAAAAATCATCAAGCCAAACATGATATCTGAAAAATTTAAAACTGGGTCTAATTTCCAAGTGGCTCCTAAAATAGCAGACAAGCAGAAAATTGTTTTGTATAAACTTTCCCCACGACCTTTAAATATAAACTGAATAGCTTGGCTTCCATAATAAGACCAGCTGAGGAGTGTGGAATAAGCAAATAAAAATACGGCGACAGGGACAAAATAGGTCCCAAATCCAGGGATCCCAGAGTTAAAAGCATTGGCCGTCATTTGGACATCTTTAAGTCCATCGACTTGCCACTGGCCAGAGAGTAAAATCACAAGGGCCGTCATCGTGCAGATGACAACAGTATCAATGAAAGGCTCTAAAAGGGCCACGACACCTTCTCGGACGGGCTCTTTGGTTTTAGCGGCGGCATGGGCGAAAGGAGCAGATCCTAATCCGGCTTCGTTTGAAAAACAGGCCCTTTTTACACCTTGCATAAACACCTGGCGCAGAGCCGCTCCAGAAAAACCTCCTACTGCGGCCGTTCCAGTAAAAGCATCAGTAAAGATCTGTGCAAATAAAGCAGGTACGGATGTGATATTTAAAAGGATAATCACTGTGGCCCCAATAAAATAGAGGCCCCCCATATAAGGGACTAAACGGCTGGTCACTTTACCGATGGATTGAATTCCACCAAAGATCACCATGGCAGTGAGCAAGGCCATCGTGAGACCTGTGGCCAGGTGAGGAATTGAAAAGTTAGCATGAAGAATGGAAGCGACCTGGTTGGTTTGGTACATATTGGCAGCACCAATAGAAGAGCACACCGCAGCCACTGCAAAAAAGACAGCCATGGGTTTCCAAGCGGGCCCTAAGCCATCGACGATGTAATACATGGGCCCACCTTGAATGCGCCCGTCTTTGCCTATGCGCCTATATTTAACAGCGTGGGTGCACTCAACAAATTTTGTGGACATACCCAACAGGCCCGTCACAATCATCCAAAAAACAGCACCTGGCCCACCGACATGAATGGCAATGGCCACACCACCAATGTTACCCAGTCCCACTGTGGCTGAAAGTGCTGTGGTTAAAGATTGAAAGTGGGTGATCTCTCCTGGATCGTCGGGGTTATCATAATGCCCCCTGAGGACTTTAAACGCATGATAGAAACCCTTAAATTGGATCCCACCAAGCACGATGGAAAAGAGCAGTCCAGATCCTAAAAGTAAAAATATGGTGGGGGTTCCCCAAACAATGCCCACGATGATCTCTAAATATTGTGCAATCAGATCCAAAACCCCTCCCGAAATCAAAAGCTATATATAATGTAAGCCTAATAGAGCATTCTATACTGGGCACACTTAGGTTCTTCCTATTTCTGAGGAAGTGATCTTTGAATCAAATTTGATGCGAGAGCCTTAAATACTTGCCCTAGCACATTTGAAGTTGATCAAATTAAATTTGATCAAAAAGCGCTCCTCGAAAATAGGAAGAACCTAAGTGTGCTAAGTATATTTCAAAACGTAAGAGATAAATAGAGACGAAGTGTCTTGAAGTCTGCTGATGCCAGGGGGTGAGGCTTCAAGCTCAGTCATTGTCTGGCTTTCTAAGCTTGGAAATGAGAATTCATTTGTTTTTGGAGTATAGTTAATTTTTTAAAATCATGTGATCTAAAATAAAATATTGATAAACTTATTCTCATCCATATAGTATTGGCTTGATTATCCCGCTTTAGAGATGAATGAAAGGTGTTTTTTTAATAAGGATAAAATTAAAATTTAAGAAAAGTCGATGAGATGTTTGTAAACAAGCTCAGCGCCGCTGTGGCCGGTTAGCATCACAATAACTACAATGGCGACACTCGTAGCTCCAAATCCATAAAATACTGCGGGCCACCAAGTGAAGTAACCTAAAATACTTAGGGCCAGCATGAAAGCTGAAATATAAAGCACTCTTTCACCCCAGTGCTCATGGTGCTCTAGGGCTTCGTGGTTTTGCTCGGTTTCAATGCGGTGCTCTTCTTTTTCTCCACTCCACTCGGCTGCCTTTGTGCTCACGATAAATAAACATGAGAACACCAAGGCCCAATTCCAAAATTGTTTGGGCTCTATGTTGAGCCAAAACTTAAGGCAAAATAAAATAAAAAATGTAAAGCTCAAAACTATAGGGAAGTGGTTGAGTAAAGGATGTAGTGGGAGACCATCAATCATTTCTTCTTTCCTTTTTTAAGTGTGACAAGAGAAACCTTATGAAAATTATTTTTCTTTAGCAAATCTAAAATTTGAATCACTTTGTCATAAGAGGTCTTGGAGTCGGCGCTAATTTTAAAGGAACTCTCTGTAGAGAGTGTGGGAACTTTTATTTCTAAGCTCTTTAGGTCAAGAATTTGAGATTCAAAGAGTATTTTTCCTGAGGACTCAATTTGAATATGGTGATTTAAATTTTTTGAATTTATTTTTTGTCCACTCAGTGTTTGAGGCAATATTAGTTTTAAAATTTGCTCTTCTTTTTTAAATACTGAGCTCACCAAGAAAAAGATGAGAAGTAAAAAGGTCACATCAATCAAAGGTGTGAGATCTGGAGTTAAAAAGGAGTCTTCTTTACTTCTGGAAATCATAATTTAGGAGTCCTGCATATCGTCGCTTTGAAGCTGCGCAATCATTAAAGACTCAAGCTGATTTTCAGACTTAAAAATAAAAGATTGAATGAGGTTGTAGCCTATAAGATGGGGGATGGCGACTACGAGACCTCCTACTGTGGTGACTAAAGCTAATGAGATCCCAGCGGCAAAAACTGTAGGATCATCTAAACCTGTTTTAGAAATTTCTTGGAAAGATATTAAAATCCCATAGACAGTTCCGAGCAGTCCAATGAGTGGCGCAATGTGGGCGATTATTCTCACGCCAACTAGAGATCTCATTAAGGGCTCACTCTTAGACTCGATAAGATATTTTAAAAGCTCGCTATGTTCCCACTTCATAGATGAAGCTCTCATCTCCTTGTAACTCTTGGATAGGGTTAAACTTAAAGATCTCAAGTTCTTATAGTGTGAGAAAAGCTGAAAGCTTTTAAATAGCATTATAGTCCAACCAGTTAAATTAAGGGACACGAGGGATTTTAATATCAGTCCACCTTGGGACCACCATTCATAGATCATCAAAGTAGAGGACGACATTAGCTCAGATTTGTCAAAATTCTTAGAATCCTGAAATTAGATGAAAGCTATTTGAAAAATATCGTTAAACCTGGTTTAAGTTTGTAGGCTAACGCTGTTAAACGAGCCATTATAGCGGGATTAGAATGATGTTACACATTCCTTAAGCTATACTGGACAAACTTAGGGTTTCCCTAACTCTGAGGAGCGTTTTTTGATCAGGTTTAATTTGATCAGCTTCAAATGTGCTAGGGCAAGTCTTTCAGGCTCTCGCATTAAATTTGATTCAAAAATCACTTCAATAGAAATAGGGAGAGCCTAAATGCGCCCAGTTTAGTGTGCTCTTGAGCTTTAGTGAACAAAGATATGACAGGTGGGAATAAATATTTCTAAAAATTATTTTTTTTGTTTTTTAGCAGTCAGTTGTTTTCATTTTTTTGGGTTTTATTTTATGACTCAAAATACTGAAGAAGATGTTTTTAATATTTCACAATCAGAAATGGAATTTGAAATTCAACTTGAGTCTGAGCCTGAAGAGAAAAAATTCAAATCTCAAGTTTTCCTAAAAAAAAAGAAGCCTGCTCTTAAGAAAGAAAAACCCCAGGAGTTTAGCGAAAACTCTCAGGAGGTCATTGTCCAAAAAAAGACATTCTCGTCTGCTAGCTTAGAGTTTGAGAAACAGGTCTTAAAAAATCCAAAACCAATTTACCCCAGAATCTCCAGAATGAAAGCAGAAGAAGGTGATGTTGAACTTAAAATCCAAATTGCTAAAACAGGTCAAATCATAAAAATTCAAATCACAAAATCTAGTGCATTTGAACGTCTCAACAGAGCCGCAGTCACTGGTGCAAAAAAATGGAAATTCAAACCGAACTCCAAAAGTTACAGTCTTAGAAAAACCATAAAATTCCGCCTCCAGCCTTAGTCCCTAAGTTATCTATACCCTCAACACAAGTTGTTGAACTTCTAAAGAACCCTCTTCATATTTGTTGAGATAGTATACTGGGCGCATTTAGGTTCTCCCTATTTCTCAAGAGCCCCCTAATCCTCAACATGTCCATTTGAGTAAGCTTTTTTTTTAGAGCTTATTCTTACAAAAATTACTTTTATTTCTTTGAGGAAGAAAGCGTTGAGTGTCGCGGCAGCGCGTATCTTGGGGTGTGATATGTATTCATAGCACGTTCCAAGAGACGTTCTGCGGCCGTAAGTGGGCTTTCTCTCTCAAAGAAATAAAAGTAATTTTTGTAAGAATAAACTCTAAAAAAATGATCAAGATCAAATTTGTACCATTGCATCCCCTTAAATGGACTGGCACCATTGTGATATGGAAAAAACTTTTATATTTGCGGGTGGGGGCACCGGCGGGCACTTGTATCCTGCTCTTGCAATGGCTCGAAATTTAAAAACTCAATATCCTGATTTGAAAATTATTTTTATGGGAGCAGAGCGTGGTTTGGAGTCCAAGATTGTGGGCGAGCAGTCTGAGTTTGATTTGATTCTTTTTCCAAGTCTTCCTATGCACAGAAGTGTGGGCCTGTGGAAGCGTCTTAAAATGGCCGTGCGTCTGCCGTTTTTAATCATGAGTGCTTACTTCAAAATTAGAAAACTAAAACCTGTTTATATGTTAGGAGTAGGAGGCTATGCCGCTTTTGTTCCTATGATTGGAGCTAAGCTAGCCGGGGTGTCATCAGGGGTCTGGGAGCCCAATGCTTATCCTGGAATGGCGAATACCTATTTATCGTATTTAACTCAAGATGCTTATGTGGTTTTTGAAAAAGCTATGTCTCGATTAAAGAGTAAAAATAAATACCAAGTGGGGCTATCTATTCGAAAAGAAATCGAAGAGGCTGCGAAAGGCAAAACATTAAAGTTATATGAACCCAAAAAACTCAATGTACTCGTTTTTGGTGGAAGCCAAGGAGCAAGAATATTTAATGAAACCTTGCCTAAGGTGGTGAATGAGTTTCCAGAAGTGCAGTTCCGCCACCAAACGGGGATTAAAAATTATGAGTCCACTTTAAAGTTTTATCCCAATCCATTGCCTTCTCATGTTCATGTGCTGCCATATTTAGAGAATATGGCTCAAGATTTAGCTTGGGCGGATGTGGTCATTTGTAGATCTGGTGCTAGCTCAGTGGCAGAGCTTGCCGCAATAGGGGTGCATGCTCTGTTTGTCCCCTTTCCTGGAGCTTCAGATGACCATCAGAAAAAAAACGCTATGGTGCTGGTGGAGAAGAACGGAGCAGATATTATAGAAAACAAGAATTTCAATGCTTCAACACTCACGGCCTTTATTAAAGGCTGTCTCAATGATCCAGAGCGCTCTTTAGCTTTAAGTCGTCAAATAAAAGGCTTTCATCAACTCCATTCTGGCGCTAAGATGACCGAGTATTTAGGGAGATATATCCATGAAGCTCATAAAGTCTAAGTATCATTTTATCGGTATTGGCGGGATCGGAATGTGCGGATTAGCCGAGGTCCTCTATAAGTTAGGGGCCCAGGTGACAGGCAGCGATTTAAGCTCAGGAGGTCGAGTATCTGCCATGAAGGCTTTAGGGATCAAGGTCTCCTTGGGGCATGAGGCTTCTAATGTGGGAGATGCAGACGTCGTGGTTTACTCCTCCGCTATTCGGTCTTCAAACCCAGAAATACAGTACGCTCAAAAACATAAAATTCCACTGATTCCCAGGGCAGAAGCCTTAGCCGAGCTCATGCGCCTCAAAAGAGGTGTGGCCATTGCCGGCACCCACGGAAAAACAACAACAACCAGTTTATGCTCCACCATTTTAATTGATGCCGGCGTAGATCCCACGGTTTTGGTTGGAGGAAGATTAAGTGTTTTGGATTCTACGGCCTGTTGGGGAAAAGGTGATTTTCTTGTGGCTGAAGCCGATGAGAGCGATGGCTCTTTTTGGCGCCTAAGCCCTGAGCTTGCGGTGATCACAAATATTGAAGATGATCACTTGGATCATTTTGGCAGCTTTGAAAACTTACAACAGGCTTTTTATAATTTTGCTGAACGCATTCCCTTTTATGGTGCCCTGATTTATTGCCTGGATGATCCAAAGACTCAAAAACTTTTTGAAAACTTTCCAAAGCCTAAAATCAGTTATGGCTTTAGCTCTGGGGCAGATTATCAACTTAAGAATATAAATAATTCCTATTTTCTTTTTCATGGGGCTAAAGATCTAGGGGAAATCCCTCAGGCTTTACCAGGTGCTTATAATGCACTTAATGCCACAGCGGCTTTGATTGTAGCTCAAAATATTGGTGTAGATTTGGAAGTTGTCTTTAAATCTTTAAAGAACTTTCAAGGGGTAGATCGCAGGTACCAAAGACACCCCGTTAAAAATAATATTTTAGTGATTGATGATTATGCTCACCATCCTACTGAAGTTAAAAATGTGATTTTAGCTACAAAAAAAGAATACCCAGAACAGCGCCTAGTCTGTGTTTTTCAGCCACACAGGTACTCCCGGCTTCGAGACTGTTGGGACCAGATGAAGCGCTCTTTTGATCTTTCTGATCTTACAGTTTTAGCCGATGTCTATCCTGCAGGAGAGTCTCCACTTGAGGGGTTTAATTCCAAAGCTTTAAAAGATGTGATGGGGCACTTGTCCCAGGTCCATCATGTGGCTGGTGATTTAACTAAAGTAAAATCCAAAGTCCAAAGCTTACTTCAGCCTCAGGATGTGGTTTTAGTTTTAGGCGCTGGGGACATCTATAAAATTAGCCCAGAATTAGCCTAAGGGGGCTCGCAATGATCCAGCCCCAGACTCAAAAAAATCTAAAAAATTTAAATTCCTGGCGAGTGGGTGGGCCTGCTGAATATTATTTGCGACCAAGTACTCAACAAGAGCTTATAGAGGCTTTGATGTGGGCGGATCAAAACAAAAAAAACGTGACTCATTTATCCGGGGGTTCAAATGTCTTAGTACATGATGAGGGGATAAAGGGGCTAGTCCTAGATCACAAGGCTCTCAATCATTTTGAAACTTATTATGAAAAGGGGCAGTTTTTCATCCGAGCAGAATCCGGTGTCTCAAAAAAAAAGCTCATGAATTTATTTTTAGAGGAGTCTTTAGCGCCGGCTTTGTTTTTATCTGGAATACCAGGAGCCCTTTCCGGCGGAATAGTGATGAACGCTGGGGTGAGAGAGGAGCTTAAGCCCAGAGAGTTTTGTGAAATTATTCACAGCCTCACGGTTTTAAAAAAATCAGGCTCTGGGTATAAGCGAAAAACCTATTTGCAAGGTGAAATCTCTTGGTCTTATAGAAAAAGCAAAAATTGGCAGCCAGGCGTAATTGTAGAAGCTCTTTTGTCTTGGCCTGATGACAAAATAGAGAAGCTTAGAGAGCAGGTCACAGAAGCCCAAAGTTTAAGAGGCTTAAAGCAACCCTTAGATCAGCCGAGTTGTGGCTCTACCTTTAGAAACCCGACTGGCGATAAAAGTGCAGGAGCTCTAATAGAGGCCGCAGGGCTTAAGGGCTATCAAATAGGGGGCGCTATGGTCTCTCCAAAACATGCCAACTTTTTAGTGACACGTCCTGGAGCTAAAGCAATAGATTTTTATAAACTCATTCAGCATATTCAAAAATTAGTTTATGATCAGTTTAAGATAGAGTTACAAACAGAAATTGTTTATTTGGGAGACTGGGGGTCATAATGCAGCCGCAAGCCTTACATCAATGGAAAATTGCAGTAGTTGGAGGAGGCTCAGGCAGTGAAGCTGACATCAGTCGCCTCACAGCCAAATCTTTTAGAAACGCGCTTTTAGAGCTTAAAATTGATCATGACTATTTTGAATATGACGGCCAGCTTGTGAGTTTACTTCAAACCTATAAGCCGAGTCATATCCTCAATGCTCTTCATGGTAAGGGTGGAGAAGACGGAGTTCTTCAAGGTCTGTGTGAATACCTTGATATCCCTTATACAGGAAGTGGTATTTATTCGAGCAGTTTAGCCTTTGATAAAATAAGGTCTAAACAAAAGTTTAAAGAGTTAGAGGTGCCCACGCCTCAATGCCTTTATGTCTCAAACCAGACTAAAAAGCAAAGTGGTAAAACAGATCACTATTTTGAAAAGACACAAAACGAGAGCGAGCTTTTAAAACAGTGGGAGAAACTTCAAGTAGAAACGGATTTTAAATTGCCTTGTGTGATTAAACCCAGCCGTGAGGGCTCCAGCAGTGGAGTCAGTTTGTGCTTTGATATTAAAGACGTGCCAAAAGCCCTTAAAACCGCATTTCATTATGATGATGAGGTTTTAGTTGAACAGTATATTAAAGGCTTTGATTTAACAGTGCCCGTTTTAAACCTAAAAGCTTCGGCTCCCATTTTAATTAAGCCAAAAAGTGGTTTTTATGATTTTGAAAATAAATACACAAAAGGTCGCACAGACTATTTGCTGCCAGCACCTATACCTCCAGAAACCCTCAATCAAGCCCAATACTATAGTGAGGTCTTAGCTCGAGGCTTTGAAATGAAGGGTTTGTCACGCATTGATTTTATGTATGAATCTGACACTCATAAACTCTACGCCATTGAGGTGAACACTCTACCAGGGATGACACCACTTTCTTTAGCACCCATGTCTTTGGCTTTTGAGGGAATGGATTTTAATGAATTGGTATTAGAGATTCTGAGGGCTTCGATATCATGTTAAATGAATTTAAATCCTACTTTTTTTGGCTTTTGTTTTTTGTGCTCCTTGGCTTAGGGGCTCAATTTATTATTTTTCCAAAATCACAAAAACTTCACTATGATCTTGAGTCTTCTCTTTTTTGGAAGGCTTACCCCAAAAAAGTAAAAGCCTTTCATGATGAGCTATTAAATATCCCGGAGCTCAATCAGAAAGTAGGCTTTGCTTCTTTGGAACATAAAAAAATAGTTAAAGATCTAAAGAGTAAAACTTGGGTGGACTATGCCAAAATCAAAAAAACTCTGTTGGGCAGAGTTTATCTTAAGGTCAAAGTCGCTGAACCTGAATTCTTATGGATAGGCAAAGTAAAGAGTCATCTGGTCTCAGCTGAAGGGCAAAAAATTGTGAGTGTGAACTCCGACCAGTGGCCTGATCTTCCTATTGTCCGGGGAGCCTGGGATGATCTGAGTTTTCAAAGCTTGGGCTTGCTGATGAAAGAGTTTGAAAAACTTCCTGAAGCCTTAAATCATAAGTCCGTTTCCGAAGTTTGGAATCAAGCCGAATACTGGAAAGTTCAAATGAACGAGTCCTATCAAATTCTCATCCCTAAAAAAGAGTTTGCCGTAAGACTGCTCAGAATCAAAGAAGTCTATGAGTACCTCAGAGGTAAAAATATTCCCTTTTCCTTATTAGACTCGAGATTCGACAAAAAAATCTTAGCCCGAAAATGACAATTTCTGTCAGTGTTTCGCGCTAAGGGTTAGAGAGCTGCCAAAGCTTTGCCCTAAAAAAATCTTGATTTATTTTAGACTCTATTCACCAGATTCGAATAGAGCACCTAGTGTGATGGGTGTGTTGCCTTATCTCCAAATAAAAAAACAGGTCCCTTTCTTGCTTCTCCCAAAGAGAACTTAATTTTATTAAGTTATGTTTTTTAATCTTCAAAGGAGAAATAAATATGAAAAACAATATGATCGTAACACTCGCGTTTTTAGCACTAGCTACTGTCGCTTGTAAAAATGGAATGGATGGTTCTAGTGTGGGTGAAAGTAAGAAAGCTCAAGCGACTCAAGGAGTAACCCTTGCTGATAGTCTTGCTGAGTATAATAAGCTTTGGGATACTTCACAGAAGAATTATAATGATCTAGCAATTTTGGTAAGAGACATCGATACACTTGTGAGTCAAAAGAATAGTCCGATAGCTAGGTGTGCAGATGTTAAAGTTGATTTATTTAAGAACTCAACAAGTAATATGAAAGATATTGAAGAATATACTACTCTCACATACAACGATTATTTCGCAGATAGTGATTCGCGATTTGCTAGATTCTTTGAAATTGATGGTGAGTTCTTTGATTTGCATCAAATTAGTAAAAAAGTTTACCTTGAATATGATGCTATTGAATTTCAAAAAAATGAATTTGTAAAGTCATCTTTAGAAAGTGATAAAAAAGTGAACACTCTTCAATACTTGTTAAAAAAACGTGAAGTTGTAGATAGCAAAATATTAAAATATTTAGAGTTAGCTTCAAGTTTATTGAATGATCTTAAAGTGTCTCTGGATCAGTGTATTAATGAAACTTCAGAGGATATTCAAAAAGAAATCGTTAGAGTGAATGGTTTAACTCCTGGAGATAGTCTAGATATTAAATCTCTTCTTAAAAAGAAAAATGATCTAAATTCATTGCAAGATCGAATCAATAATATTGGTCAAGATACACCTGAAGTTAATGCTGACGAGCCTGCTTCGGCATTAGGTAGTGCAATTCAAAGTAGATAATTAAGCAAATCTAATATGATTTTAAAAAGAGGCCTGCGCCTCTTTTTTTTTGCCAAAATCCACTTTGGTGCCAGTCCCCTTTTGAGTATGCGACGTGTCGAGCACATCTAAGCATCTGCTCCAAATGCTTCCAAAGAAAAACTAGACCAATAGCTTTTTAAGTTCTGATTCCAAACCCTTAACTTTAGAAACACCACCTTGAGCAAAGTCCGGTCGACCGCCTCCTCGAGCTTCAAAGTCTTTGGGGAGTTGTTTGAAAAAAGACCCTGCTGGGAACTTCTTTTTTAAATTTGCAGTCACTCCAATGAGTAGGCTCAGCTTGCCCTCATTTTTTAAAGTGATGGCCACGATGCCGTCTTTCATTTTATTCCGTGTGCGATCTAAAATTTCGCCCACGGCCTCTTTGCTCGTTTCTATAAAATCTTTATAAGCCCACTCTATACCTGGTGAGAGTTCTTCAAGCTTTAAGGCTTCTGTTGGAGTCTCAGATTTGGGTTTCAATTTGAGTTGCTTAAGTTCAGCTTTTATCTTTGCAATGGTCTCTAAAAGACTTTCGGGTTTTGGTGAAGCCGATTTTGTAAGGGCTGCTTTGGCCTCTAGATAGTGAGTTTGATAAGACTCTAAATACTTAAAGGCGGCCTCTGATGTCACGGCTTCAATTCGCCGAATCCCTTGGCTTACTGCAGACTCTGATAAAATTTTAAACAGTCCTATGTCCCTTGTGTTTTTCACATGACATCCGCCGCAGAGCTCATGGGAGTCTTTATTAAACTTAATGCTTCTGACTTTTTCAGCATAAGTTTCACCAAATAAAGCTAAAGCTCCAGATTTAATAGCCTCTTCATAATTTTGCACTTGAATATGGGCTTTTGAGCCTTCAAATATTTGGGCGTTCACATTGTTTTCAATCTCAGAAATTTGCTTCTGGGTTAAAGCCCCTTTGTGTTTGAAATCAAATCTAAGTTTTTTATCTGTGACTAGGGATCCAGCCTGAGTGGTGTTCTCGCCAAGCTGTTTGCGCAAAACTCCATGGAGCAAGTGTGTGGCAGAATGATGACATGTAATTAAAAATCTTTTCTTGGATTCTATGCCGAGTTTTATTTCTGTCTCTAATTTTAGCTCTCCCAAAAACTCACCCAATTCATGTATGTGACGATTCTGGATTTTAAAGCAATTTGTGACTTGTGCCGTGGTAGTGCCTTGCTGTACTAAACCTGTATCACTAATTTGCCCGCCGGATTCAGCATAAAAAGGAGTGGTGTTAGAGACCAAATACACAGGGGACTGTTTTTTGAACTTTGCTTTTGAAACTATTTTGTCGTTCTGTATCAGATAAAACTCTCCAGCTGGAACCTTTAACTCAAATTGATCTTCTAGGAATTTGGTTTCTGGCAATTCAGTGATCAAAGCTTTAAGGTTTTTCAGGCTGTCTGGAGATGTCGATTTGCGAGACGACTTAGAGCGCTCTTTAGCAAGCTGGAGCTCTTTTTCAAAAGCCGGGGTATCTATTTTAAGTCCATGCTCCTCGGCCACAATACCTGTCACATCTGCTGGAAACCCATAGGTGTCATAAAGTTTAAAAGCCACTTCACCTGAAAGTACTTTTTGTTTTGATTTTTTGAGCTTCTCAATCTCACCCATGAGTAAACTCTCCCCAGTGGTAAGAGTTTTTAAAAACTGGGTTTCTTCGTTTTTGACGGACTCTAGAATATCAGTTTTACATTTTAAGAGCTCTGGGTGAGAGCTATGAAAACTTTCAATCAGACTCTGTGTCATTTGTGACAACAAATCCGGATGTCCTAATTTTTTTGAATACCTGATGGCTCGTCTCATTATCCTTCTTAAAACATAGTTACGACTGGTGGCACCAGGATAAACTTGCTCGGTCATTAAAAAAGCGGTGGTTCGGGAGTGATCACTAATCACTCGGAGTGCCGAAAGCTCTTCGGTGGATAATGAACTTCGGCTGCGGCCCAGGGCTCCAAGTCCGGTTTCAATCATCGGGGCAAATAAGTCTGTGTCGTAGTTATTGATTTTGTTTTGTAAAACACTCACTAAGCGTTCAAAGCCTAAGCCAGTGTCTATGGACGGTGAAGGCAGTGGAGTCTGATTGGCATTTTCGTCTTCATAAAACTGCATAAAGACTAAATTGTAAATTTCCATGAAGCGATCGCCTTCGCCACCTAAAACATTTTCTGAAGCAGGTCCTGGAACTTTGTCTCCAAGGTCATAAAAAATTTCAGAACAAGGGCCACAAGGGCCGCTCTCACCCATGCGCCAATAATTATCTTTTTGTCCAAATCTAGCACGGTGGTCATTTGGAATTCCAAGTTTTTTCCATAGTAGATCGGCTTCATCATCATCTTTGTAAGTGGTGACATAAAGTCGCTTAGGATCCAGGCCGTAAACTTTTGTGACAAGCTCCCAAGCTAAGATTATGGCCTGTTCTTTAAAGTAATCCCCAAAAGAAAAATTCCCCATCATTTCAAAAAAAGTATGATGTCGAGCTGTAAAGCCCACGTTGTCTAAGTCATTGTGCTTCCCACCTGCACGAATGCATTTTTGAATGCTCACGGCCGTAGGAGGGGTGGGGCGAGGAGCCTCACCTGTGAAAATATTTTTAAATTGGTTCATTCCTGCGTTTGTAAACAAAAGAGTAGGATCGTCTAAAGGAACAAGAGGTCCTGAGGCCACAGATTTGTGTCCCTGTTGTTCGAAAAAAGAAATAAACTTTTGTCTCACTTCCTGATGCTTCATATTGTCTCCATTGCAGATATACACACTGTGCTTGCAAAACCCCTGCGGCTTAAAAAGCTTAATGCTTTTTGTCTTGGGATAAAACCTCTTTCAAGACCCTGGGGCCATTTTTTTTTAAGACACTTCAGGGCCTTTGATTTTTCTAGTTCAAAATCCATTTTTACTGGAGGCAGGCCCTTGCCGTAAAGATAGCTATTAATGAAGGAGTGACTTCTGAGTTTTTCACTGAGTCGTCCGCTGACTTTTTCAGCCAACTCAACGGGATCCATGATCCAGCCTCTTTGACGCCCGTCTTCGAGGGCGGACTCTATCTCAGATTCCGAGTACTCTTTATTACGGAGTTTCGTTCGGAGTTCTTTTTCAGAATGATCCCTTCGGGCGAGGTAATCCATCATTTTTTCGCGAGCACTGGGTGTCATGTTTTTAAAACTAAGCAATCTCAACTCGGGGAGCAAGGGAGTGTTAAAAAAATGAATTCATTTTTAAAGTTTATTGTGAGCTTCTTTGGATTAGGTTTTTTACCTGCTCCAGGGACCTGGGGTTCTTTAGGGACACTTGCTTTAGTTTATGCTGTTAGTGGTTGGGGTCTGAGTTTTAAAATTTTAGCCTTTGTGCTTTTTAACTTAGTTGCTTTTTGGGTGGTGGGTTTGTATCTCGCAAAGACAGGCTCGAAAGATCCAAAAGAAGTGGTCTTAGATGAGGTCTCAGGTCAGTGGTTAGCACTCTTACCTTTTGCCTGGCGGCCAGATGTTTTTATCTTGGGTTTTTTGTTATTCCGTTTCTTTGATATTTTAAAGCCTTCTTATATCAAGCACATAGATCATAAATGGTCTGGGACCAGCGGCGTAATGTGTGATGATATTCTGGCGGGATTTTGCGCTCAAATATTACTCTGGGGGTACCTATGGATCACTTAAGGTTTTCATTGGCAGAAAGCTGTACTGGGGGAGCTGTGGCTCAATTTGTGACCTCACATGCTGGAGCCTCAAATGTTTTTGCTGGAGGTGTGGTCTCTTATATTAATCCTGTGAAGACCTCTGTGCTAGGAGTGCCTGAGGAGCTGATTCAATCCCATACCCCTGTGAGCCTTGAAGTCGCAAAAGCGATGGCCTTGGGGGTTCAAAAACTCATGTCCACTCCTTGGTCACTGAGCGTAACAGGCTGGGCCGGTCCGGGGGGCGGAACCCCAGAGCAGCCTGTGGGCACTGTGTGCTTTGCACTGCTTGGGCCGGATTTTGAAAAGCTTGAACAGTGTATGTTTACAGGCTCTAATGGAGTCACGGCGTCTAGAGAAAATATTCAAAGCCAGGCTGTGGATTACGCTATTCAATTATTAAAATCACAAAATTTATTAAAGGGAGTATGTCAGTGAAGAATACAAATAATACGGCTTCAAAAGAGAACAAATTAAAAGCCTTAGACCTAGCTTTATCCTCAATTGAAAAAACCTATGGTAAGGGCTCTATTATGAAGATGGGGGATAAGCCTAATCTTCATGAGGGTTTAGAAGTGATCAGCACAGGAGCCCTCAGTTTAGATGTGGCTCTTGGAATTGGGGGGCTCCCAAAAGGTCGTATCATTGAAGTTTATGGACCAGAAAGCTCGGGTAAAACTACTTTGGCTCTATCTACGTTGGCTCAAGCTCAAAAAGCCGGTGGAACCGTAGCTTTTGTTGATGCTGAGCACGCCTTGGATATTAATTATGCACAAAAATTGGGTGTGAATATTGAAGACCTTTTGGTGTCACAACCAGATACGGGAGAGCAGGCCTTAGAAATCACAGAAACTCTAGTAAGATCCGGAGCTGTTGATGTGCTCGTCGTGGATTCAGTGGCGGCCTTAACCCCTCGTGCTGAGATTGAAGGGGACATGGGAGACAGTCACATGGGTCTTCAAGCCCGTTTGATGTCCCAAGCCTTAAGAAAGCTGACCGCTGCTATTAACCGCAGTAACACCATGGTGATTTTTATTAACCAAATCCGTATGAAAATCGGCGTGATGTTTGGAAACCCAGAAACCACAACCGGTGGAAATGCCTTGAAGTTCTATGCTTCTGTCAGGCTAGATGTGCGCCGTACCGGTGCCATCAAAAACGGAGACGAAGTCACAGGAAACCGTACCGCTGTTAAAGTGGTTAAGAATAAAGTGGCTCCTCCTTTTGCCCGTGCTGAGTTTGATCTTATGTATGGCCGCGGGATTTCTTTAGAAGGTGATGTTTTAGACCTCGCTGTTAAAAAAGAAATCGTCGACAAATCCGGAGCTTGGTACTCCTATGAAGGGGAAAGACTGGGGCAGGGGCGCGAAGCATCAAAAACTTATCTTGCAGAAAACCTTGAGTTAAGAGAAAAACTGAGAGGCTTAGTTTTAGTCGCTTATGGTATTGGTGGTGAGACCACTCCTGAAGCAAACACAAAAGATAAGCCAGCAGATAAAGCGGCATCCAAAGACGAAGCCGCAATGAAAGCCACCCTTAAAACCCAGGCTGAAAAAGTCAGCCCTAAAGGCAAAAAGAGTTAGACTATGTTTTTTGAAGGTCCTGAAAAAAAATTAGAGGTTCAATTTGTTAAAAAAATAAATCTTTTTGACAAATCAGATGCTTTTTTTCAGGGATTAGTGGAGAGCTCTGGAGCTCAAATTCTTTCTACTTTTGCCACGGGTGAAATGAAAGCTTATTTGCTTTCAGAGTCTAGCCTTTTCGTTTGGCCCCATAAAATAACAATGATCACCTGTGGCCAAACCGGCCTAGTGAATGCAGTCAAATACCTGATGAAGTTTTATGAAAAGTGGGACATTGAAGCCTTGTTCTATGAGCGCAAAAATGAGTACCACCCTGAACTCCAAAGCACATCGGTCACTCAGGATATGGATGCGTTAAAGCTTCTTATTGATGGCCGGGTGTTGAGAATGGGGAGACAAGATGATCATCACCTCTATGTTTTTGAACACACTAAGGTGCAAAAGCCTGATCCTAAAGATACGACTCTACAAATTTTAATGTATGACATGGATTCCAGTGCCGTTCACGCGTTGAGACAACCTGATGTAAAGTCTAAAGCTCACATTGAAGATATCTTTAAAGAGAGCTTTTTTGATTATCAAACAGATGATTATTGGTTCGATCCAGTAGGTTACAGCATGAATGGTGTTTCTGGTGAGTCCTACATCACAGTTCATGCCACTCCAGAATACCCAGACAGTTATATTAGTTTTGAAATGAGCCAAGTGGATCAAAGCGAGGCCGAGTCTTATATCCACAAAGTTTTAAAACACTTTGAGCCAGGCTCATTTGATGTCATTTATTATGATAGTGCAGGACAGCCTTTAAAAGATTTGGATTTAAACGCCTCAATAAGGCAAAAGGTTTTTTGCCCTATGTCCTCAGGTCATGGTTTAAGTTTTTATCAATACTCAAAGTCTCCAAATGATTTTGCAGAGGCTCATGTTTTTTAAGGAGTTTTATTGTGGATTTATGGGTGACTGAAAAAATTCAGAAAAATTTAAAAATGTCTTATAAGGTCAAAAAAACCTTATTCTCTGAAGTCTCGAAGTTTCAAAAAGTAGATGTGGTAGAAACAGAAGCTTTTGGAAAAATGCTTCTGAATGATGGCCTTGTTATGACCACAGAACGTGATGAATTCATATATCATGAAATGATTTGTCACGTGCCTCTATTACTCCATCCCAAGCCTAAGAATGTACTTATTATTGGTGGGGGAGACGGAGGAACGGCTCGTGAAGTCCTTAAATATCCGGATGTAAAAGTCACAATGGTAGAGATCGATGAAGCCGTTGTGCGAGCCTGCAAAGAGTATATACATGTGACATCTTATGAGCTTGAGAACAAAAGGCTTAATTTAATCATAGACGATGGTGTCAAATTTTTAAAAGACACGAACGAAGTCTTTGATGTGATTCTAGTGGACTCAACAGATCCTATGGGTCCTTCAACTCCACTATTTGGGGTTGAGTTTTATAAAAGTGTTTATAGTAAACTATCTGCTGATGGGATTGTGATATCACAGGCGGAAAATCCTCATTACTTTGAAGAGGTTCAAAAGTCCGTTTTACTAAATTTAAACGAAGCTGGATTCTCTAAAGTCAGTTTGTACAACTATTCTAATCTAACTTACCCGGGAGGGCTTTGGTCCTTTAGTTATGGATCTAAAAGTGTGAGCTCAGATTCAAATCTTCATGAGTCCCGCTTGAGCTCTGAGCAATGGAAAGCCTTGAAGTACTTCACCCCAGAAATAGCCAGAGCTGCTTTTGCACTCCCTGCATTTCAAAAAAATAAAGTTCAAGAGTTTTTAAAGCTATAGCTTTAAAAACTCCAAACACTATAATGTGATGGGCTCGTCTTCTTTATTTTGGGGAGTTCTATCTTGCTCTAAGTTTTGGTTTTGATCGTGGACCTGATCCACAAGGTCACAGTAACTCTCAGGCCCAGTAGAAGCACATGCGCTTATAAAAAGTAATAACGCAGATATAAATAAATTTTTCATCAATCAGGTCCCTTGTTATAAAATATTAAGTTTAAAATAAATCACAGTTTAATTATGATTGAGAAACAACTCATCGTCAAAATTTCACGAATTAACAGTTTAGTGTGAGACGACTTATACTGAACACACTTAGGTTTTTCCAATTTCTGAGGAGCGCTTTTTTATCATATTTAACTTGATCACCTTCAAATGTGCTTTGGCAAGTATTTCAGGCTCTCGCATCAAATTTGATTAAAAAATCACTTTCTCAGAAATAGGGATAACCTAAGTGCGTCCAGTATACAGAAAAAATTTGATTATTCAGAATTATGTCGAGCCCGAGAGAAGTTAATGGTTTGACATAGTGATACTAGAGGCTTATTTTTGTGTTGAAATTTTAAGTCTTATTTTAAAAAGCAGGCCCGTCTTATGTCAGAAAAACTATATGGTGAAAGAGCAATTGAAGAGAACAAGCTCCAGGTTTTTGATAACAGAAACCCAGAACGTGATTATTTGGTTCATTTTACATGCCCTGAGTTCACATGTCTTTGTCCGCTGAGTGGCTTCCCAGACTTTGCGACTATTTATATAAGCTATGTTCCTTCAAGAAAATGTGTCGAGCTTAAATCACTCAAACTTTATATTAATTCTTTTAGAGATCAAAAGATCTTTCATGAAGATGTTTCTAATCTCATTTTGAAAAATTTAGTAGAACTTCTTGAGCCTTCATTCTTAAAAGTCACCGCTGATTTTACAGTTAGAGGTAACGTGCATACTGTCGTTGAAGTTCATCATGCCAAAAAAGACTTTGAACCCGATTGTTTTCTGGAAGAGCAAATTCATAATCTATAAACAACAATGAGTGTTTATAAATTTAAAAAGCTCTTTGCACATCTTTGAGATAGGGCGGCGTGCCTGAAGCTTTTGGTTTTCGACATATAGATACTGTTTATGACAACCATCCCCCTGACCGCATTGCTGATTTCTATTTTTAAGCTAAGCTAATGTAACTGGAGGAGGTACGTGTCGACTCATAAATAAATGACACCGTAGAAGCTAAGTACTTGATCATGCTACATCCTTTAATTTTTGTATTTTTCTTAAGAGTTGATTAAATTCTTTAATCTTTAAATCAAGCTTGGCTTTAAGCTTAAATGGGTTTG
>CALGWV010000127.1 GCA_937936325.1 uncultured Bdellovibrionales bacterium
ATGAGAGCGTCACAAACTTCAGATAGCCCAAGAGCAGCACGATGTCTTGAACCCAAATTTTTATCTAACAATGGATTTTTACTCAAGGGTAAAAAGTTACCTGCTGAAAATATTTTTCCGTTTCTAATTAAAACTGCCCCATCATGAAAAGGAGCCTCTGGGTTAAATATAGCCAACAGCAACTCCTGGCTTAATCGAGCGTCGAGCAAAACCCCTTCATCAATGTGAGAGTCGATGTTCATTGATTTTTCTACAACGACAATAGCTCCCCACTTATTTTTACACATTTTAATTAAGCTCTGACTTAATTCGTGGGCCACTTCATTATTAATGCGCTCATTTTGAGATTTTAAAAACAAACTCTCACCAAGCTGGGACAAAAGTCTTCGGATTTCTTTTTGAAACAAGACCACCATGATCACAACTAGATTAGAAAAGAAGTTATCCAGGATCCAGTAATTGGCCTGAAGTTCTAAGTAATCGCTCAGGAAGTAAAGCCCTCCCATAAAAGCCATCCCCACAAAGATTCGGGTGGCTCCAGAGCGCTCGGTGAGAACTAAAATTCTATAAATTAAAAACCATAGGATTCCGAGATCTAAAAGATCTTTTAGATCCACATGGTTTAAGAGTTCCCCCAGGCCTTCAATCATCTATGCAGGCTGTCCGAGAGGATCCTCTGATCCTCCCACTGATGTGGATTCAGGAGACTCTTCTTCTTTTTTTAATTTATTTTTTGAAGCTTCTCCATCCAGACTGGCATTGAGTTCTTTTTTGTTTTTTTCAAACTCTTCTCTTTGCGCCTGAATCTGAGCTAGAGTTTGCCCCTCAATAAGTTGGTCCACCTCTTTACCTGTAATGGTTTCAAATTCTAGAAGTGCTTGAGCAAGAGCTTCTAAAGCTGGCTGGTTCTCCTTAAGAGTGCTTAAGGCTAAAGCATAAGCTTCACTGATGAGGGTATGAACCTCACTGTCAATTTCTTGAGCTTTGCTATCTGAAACTTCTTGGCGCTGACTTTGCTGCATTCCTAAAAACACAGGTCCTTCATCTTTGGCAAAAGCCAAAGGCCCTAGGTTTTCACTCATTCCCCACTGGGTGACCATTTTACGAGCAATGTCTGTGGCTCTCTCGATATCGTTTGAAGCCCCCGTGGTGATGTCCTTCAATACCAACTCTTCAGCGGCACGCCCACCAAATAAAAATGAGAGCATTTTTTTGGCTTTTGATTTTGTAAAACTAAATTCTTCTTTCTCAGGCAAGGTTTGGGTCACACCTAGAGCTTGGCCCCGAGGAATAATGGTCACCTTATGAATGGGGTCTAAACCTTTAAGCTTGCGGCCAATAAGAGTGTGGCCGGCTTCATGGTAGGCTGTGATTTTTTTGTCTTCATCACTCATCACCATGGAACGTCGCTCACTCCCCATAAGAATCTTATCTTTGGCTTCTTCAAAATTTTCAAGAAAAACCACTTTTTGGTTATATTTCGCAGCAACTAATGCTGCCTCATTCACTAAGTTTTCAAGGTCAGCCCCAGTAAATCCTGGAGTTCCTCGCGCAATCACTTTTAAATCTACATCAGCAGCTAAAGGTGTCTTTTTAGCATGAACCTTTAAGATCTCAGCACGCCCGTTAAGATCTGGCTTGCCCACAATCACTCTTCGATCAAATCGTCCAGGTCTTAAAAGTGCTGGATCTAAAACATCAGGTCGATTTGTGGCGGCAATAATAATAACACCTTCGTGAGCATCAAAACCATCCATCTCAACAAGCAGCTGATTCAAAGTCTGTTCACGTTCATCATGACCACCGCCCATACCGGCACCACGGTGTCGCCCTACAGCATCTATCTCGTCAATAAAAATCAAACAAGGCGCACTTTTTTTACCCTGTTCAAACATGTCTCTCACACGACTGGCACCCACACCGACAAACATCTCCACAAAATCAGATCCTGAAATTGTAAAAAAAGGCACACCGGCTTCACCAGCAACGGCACGAGCCATCAAAGTTTTACCTGTTCCAGGAGGCCCCACTAATAAAACACCTCGCGGAATTTTACCACCGAGTTTAGAAAACTTTTTAGGATTTTTTAAAAACTCTACAATTTCAACCAAGTCACCTTTGGCTTCTTCTACTCCGGCTACATCTTTAAAAGTGACCTTCTTTTTGTTTTCATTAAGCAGACGGGCACGGCTTTTCCCAAAGTTCATAGCTTTACCACCACCGACTTGAAGCTGCTTCATAAAAAAGAAGAAAATCAAACCAATCAAGATAAAAGGTAAAAGTGAAACTAAAATTCCAATAAACAGCTGGTGGTCTTCGTTATTGTAGTTAGCAGTGACAGAGTGCTTTTCAGCCACCTCAAAAGCTTTTTCTAAGTTGGCAGCGATAGTAAAGTCTGTGCCTTTCCACTTCTCTTTAAACTCCGGCTTGATCTTCCCACGGGCCTCATCACTTTTTGTATAAAGAGTGACTTCAGCCACCTCTCCATCGATAAGAGCTTGCTTATACTTTTGGAAATTAAAATCTTTTACGATTGTAGTCTCAGTGTTGCTCATTCGTTGAGCAAAATAAATCAAGCCAAATAAAAGCAGGAGCCAAATCATCATGGTTTTTTGAGGGGGATTTACTTTAGGTCTTTTCATAGTTGTTCCTTCAAGAAGACATTCTAACTTTATTTGGAGGCGTTGTCTTCGTGACGCCGTCTAATAGTCAATAGTCTGGGCGCCAATTCAAACTCCAAAGAGGCTAATTCCAACTTGCGCCTCCCTTGCTTAGAGTCAAGCTGCTTTAAAACTTCAAGGGCCTGATTCCAGGTCAAAGAAACCCCTAAATTCTTCACCACAGAGATTAAGCCTTCAGGGTCTAAACCCCATTTTTCACTAAATATATTACGATCAAAGCTCAGGGCTCTAAGTCCCTCTATTTTATCGGATTTTAACCCGCCTGCCTTGATGCTTCTACGGGCACTTCTATAGAAAACCTCTGAAGCACCTGGTTTTTTCTCTTCAAGCTGGGGCCACCATATTTGACGGAGCCAGTTCCTAAAAATACTCAAATCTTGATTGCTGGGGTCTAATAAAAACTTCTGCCCCAGTGCTTTAAGATAAGACTCGATTTCACCTCGAGTCCTTTGGCTTAAAGGGCGCAAAATATGAAGCCCCTCAGTTTGAGACAAGATCTCTCCGGGACGCATTTGGCTTGATGCCCCTCGAGTCCATTGAATGATCCAGGACTCAAGCTCATCTCCAAAATGATGCCCGAGCACTAAGTACTCCCCTTCCGTGACCGCTTGTTTAAAAAAGCTATAACGTGCATTTCGGAATTCTGTTTCGGTATTGAGCTTATCTTTAACTCTATAAACTTGTAGTGGAGTTTTAAAGCTTATAGACAATGCCTGAGCTAAACTTAGGGCTTGGTCACGAAAACTCATTTGCATAGCATCTTGGGTATCACCATGGTGAATGTGAATGAGCCTCAAATTCTCGAAACCTAAGCGTTTTAAAAGGTGAAAGCAGGCAACGGAGTCCGCACCTCCAGAAACAGCCACACAGAGAGCCTGGGAGGTGCTGATATTGAGTTTTTTAAGATTTCGGTGGATCTGATGTTCTAAATCCGACCAGGGAATTCTTGAATTCATCATAAGTAAAGCCTCAAAATAAATCATGCCATCATTATTAGAGAAACAGGCTCTAAATCTAGGACTTGTCCTAGCAGCTTGTCTTGATTTTAGATTCGACAGCTTCGAAAAGCTTAGGGAGCTGAGCTTTGATTGTTTTTTCAACCAAGAAGCTAGGAACGAAAAAATTAAAATCAATTTCGAGACTGTACTTTAAAAGTGTCTGATTTTGCCCAAGAGATTTAAAAGTCCAAAGCCCTGAGTTTTTCTTAAACCCATCCCCATTATATAGCTCCCATGAGATTTGCTTTTGATCCTCAAATTTTACTTGAATCTGATAGGTGACCTCTTTCATAAGCTCCACAGTCATCTCATACACCTCTCCCTGAGGAGTGGACTCAACATGGTCGACTTTTTGAACTTCAGGAATGAGTTCAGGATAGTTATCAAAGTTTGAGATCAGCTTATAAACCTGATCCACAGAAGCCGTTAAAATTTTTTGTTGCTGTGCTTGTGCCATGGATAAAACTAATATCACAAGGAGCAGGGATGTCTATCTTAAACCCGGTATAAAAAACAAAACCCAGATCTGCAGATAAGTCGCGGTAAAAACCCATGAAACACCCTCTCCAAAGTCGTGCTCAAAATGTTCTCTTTCAACGTACAGTTAACGTACATTTAAAGTCGGCTTCTGTAAAAAAGTTTCTACGTTAGACACTGCTGAAGCAGGTTTGATGGGTTTTTCCTCGCCGCTTATCAGCGGATCTGGGAAAAATGCATGAAAAACTTGAGTTTTCTAGGATCTTGAGATGAGAACAGGCTCCAAGAACCTATCAGTAAGAAATAAGCCCTCTTCAAACGACAAATTCACACATTATCCATTCTGGGTGTGTGGGGCATGAACGAAAAAAGGCGAGATGATCATCTCGCCTTTTTAGTCTTTGTCTGTAACTCAAGTTTAGTTACATGGACCTCTTGGGATGGCTCCACTGAGGGCTCTTTGACAGAGGCTTTTGTTTCTCTGGATTTGACTGTCATCGTAAACCTTAGTCGTCTGGTTTCTATAAACCTTAAACTGCACTCTTCTGTTACGAAATTTGTTAGCACGAGTGTCGTTAGGTGCGATAGGGCGAGCTTCCCCATATCCATCAGCCCAAATCTTACTCTCCGGAATTCCTTTTCGAGCCAATTCTCTTTTCACACGACAGGCTCTTTCTAAGCTTAAGACGATGTTGTACTTATCTCTACAATCACTATCGGTATGACCTTCTACTAGAAGCTCTTGCCATGGATTGGCGTTCAAATAATTGACCAACTGATCAATCACAGAATAAGAGTTATTAGTCAGTGTGTGCTTATTCACATTAAACCGAATGTCTTCGAAAATCAGATCTTCAACTGCATTTGTGACCGTCGTATTAATTTGTGTTGTCCCACCAATGATTGTCGGGCCCGCTGGCTCTTGAAATACTGGAGCTTCCACAACAGGAGGTTCAATTACAGGAGTTTCTATAACAGGCGGCTCAAACACAGGCTCTGGTATAGGCTCAGGTTCAAAAATAGGTTCTGGCTCAAAAATAGGCTCAGGCTCTTCTTCAATATAAGTTTTTTTAACTCTGACTCTTTTACGTTTCACTTTTTTAGTTCCACCCCAAAGTTTTCCTAAACGGTAGTTAAAACCACCATAGATTCTAAACGTAGGAGTAGATAAACCTTTGAAAATCTCTTTAGAACCGGTCAAACCAAAATGTAAATTCAGATCATCACTCACACGGTAGATCCCACCTAAAAGAGCTTCAATAACCATAGGCTCTCTTAAGATTTCAGTAAACTCTGTGTCCATATAGTATCCACCAAAGAGCTCTATAAGAATAGAGATGTCTGGTTGGATATCATAAGACCCATAAACTGAACCTGTTACAAGACTGCCTACTGGCTCAGGCTTTAAATTAATAGTGGCCCCACCATTTGGGCCCCAAGCAGCATAATAAGGATGTTGAGGACCAGCATCAATAAGGCGATAACCTACGTTTACACCGGCCATCATAGAACCAAATCTTTTATCAACACCTAATTCTAGGTGATAAGTCATATCCGGACCTTCATAAAAAGAGGATCCAGCAGGATCTCCAAGAAGAGGATTTCGTGTTGTCATACTCTGTGAGCCTGTGGCCACGACAAAGACGCCACCACCACCTTGAAGTTTCACCAAACGTAATTTAACTGTTCCTCTAATGTCTGTGAATCCATCTTTAGCGAAAAAACCATTCACACTTTTTGATTGATTAATTAAATAAGACCCAAAGGCACCGACCTCTAAGTAATCTGTCACACCAAGTGTTAAACCTATATGCCCGTAGATTCCAGCATCATCTAAGTCATTTTCTTGAACTGATGTAAAAACTCTAGGATAATATTGAATGCTTCCTTGGTTATAGTCTAAAAAGCCAGTGAAGTTTAAGTATCCTGACTCAACCATTTCAGAAGAATGTACAGTGGCACTACTCACACCCCGTTGTGCCGGATTAAAATTTTGGAATATAGATCCGGTTAAGTTTGCTGATGCGGGTTGCAACAGTAAGATGCAGATCCCTAAAAAAATTATGTTTTTAATCATGAAGCCCCCATTAATATAATCTCTTATATGTTCCCCCAAATGCTTGAGTAGGGTCAATGCCTCTTAACATTTGGTCTAGTCTGAACTAGACACAAGTGAATTTCTAAAAATTCGAGGAAGAGCGTTTTTGTCGCTTATAAATAATTTTTATTTTTTAAAGAGAGCTTCGGCTTGTTGGAGCAAATCTTCAGACGCACTCTTAAATATAGTTTTATTAGAATTGATCTTATACTCATCACAGCGATTGTTTTTTTCCTTATCAATCACTCGTTCAGCCTGGGGTTCACGACATTCATTATAAGCTGTGGAGTCATAATTTTTACAGTATTTGCAGGCATGCAAATCTGCATGGCAATGTTCACAGCTTTCTCTATAGCTCAAAGGCTCAGTGGCTAAAAGTGCTCCTTCACAGGCAGGACAATTTAAACTCACCTAAAGTCCAGCCCCCACTTCTGTGGTTTTTTATTGAGATCATGTTGAGCCTCAATACGGCGAATTGTTCCGGTGCTGGATCTCATCACGATAGACTCTGTTAGAGCTTGGCCTCCAGACAAAAACCTCACACCTTTAAGCAGCGGTCCCGCTGTCACACCCGTGGCCACAAACATCACTGGACCTGCTGCAAGCTCATCACGTAAATAAATTCTATTTTCATCCATAACGCCCATTTTCTGCGCTCTTGATTTCTCTTCCTCAGATCTAAACCTGAGCCTTCCTTGAAAATCACCCCCAAGACACTTTAAGGCGGCAGCAGTGATCACTCCCTCTGGAGCTCCTCCAGTCCCTAAGAGTAAATCCATACCCGTGTCGTCCCAAGCTGCCGCTAAGGCCACTGAAATATCACCGTCATCTATAAGACAAATACGGCACCCCAGCTCACGCACCTGTAAGATCAAATCTTGGTGGCGCTCTCTATCTAATATAGATATGGTCATATCTTGAACTTTCTTGCCGAGGGCTTCGCTGACTCGGTGAATATTTTCTTTAACACTCAGGTTCATATCAATAGCGCCGAAAGCCTTAGGGCCCACAGCTATTTTTTCCATATAGGTATCAGGAGCGTGGAGGAAGCCCCCTTTTTCAGCCACAGCCACAACAGCTAAAGCTCCAGGAGCGCCTTTGGAGCATAGGCTTGTGCCTTCAAGAGGATCTAAGGCAATATCCACCTCAGGGTCAGATGGGCCTCCTGCTCCTACTTTTTCGCCAATATAAAGCATGGGGGCCTCATCCCTCTCCCCTTCACCTATGACCACGGTGCCCCTGACGGCCACACCATCAAAGCTCTTTCTCATGGTGTCCACCGCAGCTTGATCGGCAGCCGTGTTGTCCCCACGTCCCATATACTTAGAGCAGCTCAAGGCAGCAGCTTCAGTGACTCTCACAAACTCTAGGGCTAAATTACGATCCATATCTCTCTCACTTTTTCGTGTATAAAACTTTTCATTAAACTTCCATAAATCGCGTCAGGAGTCACCCTATGGCTCAAACCGATTATAAAAAACCTAAATAAGACTTGTTTTGAAAAATAGATCGTGAGCTAATTTCCCATATGAAGGTTTAAGCAACAAACCCATTTAGGATTAAAGTGACAAATTTTTGATCTACAGCGTCCGTTTAATGACCCACTTCCTCTCTCGAGCTGCAAAATCACATAGCGCAACTCAAAAGACTCATTGGATGATACTTTATGCTTTTGAGAGCAAAAATCGTGTCGCTCATATCCTATTTGAGTTCTAGAAAAATGCTCTTGACGGCTCAAAATCAGATACTTACTTTTATCAAACAGGACACTTATGAATTTACTTTTTTTTATTAATGCGCTGACCTGCTCACGAATTTTGTTGGCTCCTTTGGTTTTGTGGCCTTTGTTTTTTCCTTCTAGGGAGGCTTGGCAGATTTCGGCTTTTATATTTATAGCCCTTTCATTTACTGATTTTTTAGATGGTTATTTGGCCCGTAAATATAATCATGTCACTGATTTTGGAAAACTCATGGATCCTCTTGGAGACAAAATTCTGACACTTCTAGCAATGGGGCTATTGGTTCATGAGCGTATGATCTCTGTGTTTATTCTTCTGGCTTTTATTATTCGTGATTTAATGATTGGAACGTTGCGAGCCTATAGCGCCAGTCAAAACAAAGTCCTAGCGGCAAGGTCTTTGGGTAAATTCAAAACCACTTTTCAGATGCTGGCCTTACCACTCATGCTTTGGCCCATTTTTTATGTGATGAGGAGCTCTTCATTTAACTTGGGCTATCAATTGCTACTTATGAGTTTAGCTTTAGCTTATATTTCATTTTTAGATTATCTATGGCTCGTTCTTAAGAACAGGAACTAAGAAGTACCTAAAATTCAGAACATCTCCCCGAACCCATTAAAAGCTTATTTTAAGACTTATTTATTTTTGGGAAGAACAGGTTCAAAGCTTTCCCATTCATAGACAGGAGGTGGAGTAGAGGCTAAGTCTCTTCTTGCCGCCTCCCACTCTCCATTGGTTCTATTAAAAACCGTTTTGGTTAAGATATGGCTGCTCCGCGAGCGTTTCGAGGAATAGGTTTGATTGTCATAACTCTTTAAATTCTTATCTTGATTTGCTTCAGAAGCCAGGAGTCTTTGGCTTTTAGGCAATACAGGTGCAAAAGACTCCCAACTGTAAGATTTTGAATTTTGTGCTACTGGCAATACTATATCGAAGCTCTCCCAGGGATAAATTTGATTATCTCCAGACTTAGAATCTAATATGCCGCCACGAGTCAATGTGTTTGCAGATGGAGCCTTAACAACCTGTTCACATATAAAAGTAGTTTCTGGACTAAAGTCTGAAATTTTACTTACAGGATTTAAAGTAGTTGCTGGTGCGCTTTTAGAAGCCAAAGTGCGACTCTTCTTTTGAAGCTGTTTTAATTCGTCCCAGTTTAAAAAACTAAACTCATGCTTGCTTTCAGGGGATTGAATGATCGGTGAACGAGGAGCAAAATAAACCACATCTCCTTTTTTAGGAGCATAACTAAAATTAACCTTTTTTAGCTCTCCCGCATAGCTAGTGTCTTTATATATCAAATCACTCACTTCTTCCCAACTATAAGGCTCTAGCAGTATGACATAAGAATTGACCCAATAACCATTCATTTTAAATGGAGTTTCATAGTGATTTTGACTAAAACTCTTCAAAGAAGAAAAAACAAAAAATACAAGAAATAAAATCCTAGTTTTAAAAACTTTCATAAAATTTTATCGGTTCATGAGTTCGATGAGTTAAAAGATATTAAGCTGTCTCCTCAATAATCCAGACTATTGCATAGCCTAGTTTCAATTCAGTATCACAAATTTAAGCTGAGCCTATGCAAAGTTCTTTTTTTATACAGAATCACTACGAAAAACACCCCATTCAAAAATAAAGTGGCGATTGAAAAAGTTATACTGATTAAGCTTTTAGGCTCTCCCTACCCAGATTCACGGATAAGCGGCTGTATAAGCTCCATCAAACGTGCTTCAACAGTGTCTAGCGCAGAAATTTTCTCTTTAAGCCTACTCACCTGTAAGGTGAAAGAAAACATTTTGAGCACGATGCGGGGGGAGGGCGTTTCATGTTTTTTTATAGCCGCTTCTCCACAGACCTGAGGTATAGCGTCTCGGTTTAAGTCAGTTCTATAATTAACTAAAGCTCAATACTTTCGACATAAAATAAGACTCTTCTGTTTTGCCTTCTATCAGTAGAATCCTGTTCTTTGACTGCAGGTTTTCTCTCACCATAAGCTGAAGTGATAAGAACCTCAGGCTTTACACCATGTTGTACTAGGAACTCCCTGACCGCCAAAGCCCTGGCCTCAGACAGGGTTTGGTTGGCCTCATCCGATCCTTGGGAATCAGCATGTCCATCAATACGTAAGAGTTTAATATTTGATCCATGTTTAATTAAGTGCCCAGCCATACGTCTTAAACTGAGCTGAGCCTTGGCATCAAGAACTGATTTTCCTGTGGCAAAAAAGACTTTAAATTTTTCTAAAAGCAGCTGTGATGCATTCAAAGCGGCTTGGTCATGTCCAGTTTTTTGTGATCCTGCTTCTTGGGTATCCGGCTCAATTTGAAAAGAGCTCATGGAGGCTAGGTTTCTCATTTTTTCAGATTGAGCCACCTCAATAGCCTTTACAAAAAGAGGCTTATCTCTTTTAAATAAAAGACTTTTAAGGCCCACATAAAAGCGGCGATCGATACTATATCGTTCTCCTCCAAAAGCTTCGAGCCCATAGCCGCCATACAATGAGAGAGCCAAAGTGAGTTTTAAACTTGCCCCGGCTGATATTTCAATTGGGTTTTGATCAGATGAAATAGGAAAAGCAAAATAGGAAGCCACTTCAACATGAGGTGTGATAAAACTCCAAAACTCTCTTGACACACCTAACCCCCAATTGATGCGCTGTCGGTTATCAATCGTGGTGTATAAAGGATTGATAGTGACTTCAGAGTTGGGTGCGTATTTATAACTCACATTAGAATAAATGCGCCACAGGTCTTTATGCCCAAAGCGTTTAGATAAAGCGAGCCCGCCCTCAATGGAGAGGCCATCATCTGTATTAAAGTAAAGTGGATCACCGGTGGCAAAGTCATATCTTAAAAACAGAGTCCAATTCCAAGTTTGAGACCAGGGTGAAAGTCTATACCTGAGTGACGCCTGGACATCCCCCAGTAAGTTTTTGGGAGCTCGAAACTGCCCAGCATCTGTTTCATCTAACACACTAGTTAAATTATAATCCAAGGATTCCACTTGATCCATGGCGAGGCTTAAGCTCACCCCCAAGCGCTTGGTCACCTGAACACCTAAAGCCAACTGCGCTCGCCTAAAAGATCTAATGACTTCAAAAAGTCGTGTGCCTTTTTCTGCGTCTACAATAATGTATGGATTATAAAGATCATTGTAAGATAATCCAATATAGAGACGATGTGTATTCCCGAGACCCACCGCTTGGTCATACCCATCTTCGATATTAAAAGAAGAGAATGAGGGTACATCTCTAAACCGGTTAAAGTTTACTTGAGCCCACAAACTTTGGGATCCAACGTAGAAAACTAAGAATAAAAATATTTTTTTCACAGTCTTTAGTTTAATTTTAAACACAGGCTCGGCATAGACCTGCCGTCATATTCAGCCCCAAAGGCCTGTAATGTCTATTTTATAAAATTTTTGAAATATTTAGGCTCACTCCCCAAAACTGAGGTCCTAAGATGTGATATTCACCAAGTAAAAAGATATTCCATGAAGGACTTGTGTAACCCAAGCCCAAATCAAACTTGCCCCCGAAAGTAAAATCACCGTCTACAGAACTTTTTAAATAGCCTAACTCGACACCCGGAGCCCCCACCAAGTATAGACTTTCTGTAAGCAACATCAAATTTAAGGGCACACTTAAAAAAACCTGATAAAATTGTGTCCGATCTTTAAATGAGAAATGAGCTCCTAAGCCCACACTCGTTGGAATGATCCCAAGCCAAGGCCCGTCAAATCTTAATTGTCCACCCGCAAACTCATTTGTGGCTAAACCTAAATTTAAGTCCTGTCCCCAAAGATAACTCACACCCAGCCCAATCATTTTATGAGAGAATAAAGGTGAAACAGATCTCATTTCCCTTGGCCCTGACTCTCTTTCAAACTCTTGCTGATTTCTATTTTTTTTCACTTGAGGGTGAGATTTAGACCAGACCCCATAAGAAGTTTTAATTTTTAAATTCTTATTTTCGGGCTCGACGAAAGTGTCTAGTACATAGCCATATTTTCCTTTTTCCCAACTCACTTTAAAGAAAAAACCTAAACCATCTTTTCCTTCAAAAATTTTGACCAATGTAAAAAGGCGCGTAGCCGCTGGCAACACTGTAACTATAGAAGCGTCAAAATGAGGCTCTGTGTAGACTTGAGTCGGCTTTTGGGTATAAAAAATCTGGATATGAGCAGGAAGTTTGGACTCTGCTTGCGCTGAACTTAAAAAAAATCCAAGGCTATAAAGAAGTAGATACACGAAAGTGCAGCCAATAAGTAATACGGGCTGCACAGTTTTAGTTTTGAATGAAATAGTTTTCACATTCTTATTTTAATTCACATCCTTGAAGTCGGCATCAATTACATCATCATCTGAGGACTTAGATCCAGTTTGGCCCTGAGTTTTAGGCTCTTCGCTCGGTGCTTCATTTTTTTGTGCTTCGTAAAGACTGGCACTGACTTTGTGGCTTAAATTTGTGATTCTTTCAGAAGCTCCTGTGTACTCTTCAAGACTGGCATCTTGATTTTCCAAAACTTTTTTACCTTCATCTAAAGATTCAGTTAAAGGCTTCAAGTCTTCACCACCTTCAAGTTTATCTTTATTATCAGCTAACATTTTTTCAGTTTGATAAATCAAATGATCTAAGTTGTTGCGAGCTGTGACTAAGTCTTTTTTCTTTTTATCATCGCCAGCAAACTCTTCCGCTTCTTTGACCATGCGGTTGATTTCATCTTCACTCAGCCCCGACTTTGAGGTGATTTTAATAGCCTGCTCTTTACCGGTCCCCTTGTCTTTAGCTGTGACATTGATGATCCCGTTGGCATCTATATCAAAAGTCACCTCAATTTGAGGAACACCTCTTGGAGCCGGTGGGATATCTTTAAGCTCAAATCGACCCAATGACTTATTGTAAGTCGCCATCTCACGCTCACCTTGAAGCACATGAACATCCACAGCCGGCTGATTGTCCGCGGCTGTAGAAAAAACCTGTGATTTACGGGTTGGAATTGTCGTGTTTTTTTCAATTAGTTTTGTAAAAACTCCGCCTTGAGTTTCTAGACCCAAAGACAGTGGAGTCACATCTAAGAGTAAAACATCTTTTACTTCTCCGCTTAACACTCCACCTTGAACAGCAGCACCGAGGGCCACGACTTCATCTGGGTTTACAGACTTATTAGGTTCTTTTTTAAAGAAGCCTTCAACCGCTTTTTGTATGGACGGCATACGAGTCGATCCACCGACTAAGACCACTTCATCGATTTCAGAAAGTGAAAAACCAGAATCTTTTAAAGCCACTTCACAAGGCTTAAGACTTCTCTTCACTAAGTCTTCAGTGAGTTGATCAAACTTGCTTCTTGAAATTTTAATATTTAAATGCTTAGGACCACTTTGATCTGCAGTGATAAATGGAAGATTGATTTCAGTTTCCATAGAGCTAGAAAGCTCTACCTTAGCTTTTTCAGCAGCTTCTTTAAGTCGTTGTAAAGCCATTTTATCAGTAGACAAATCCATGCCCTGATCTTTTTTATACTCTGCTAACAACCAATCTAAAACAGCCTCATCAAAGTTATCACCACCCAGTTGCGTGTCGCCATTGGTGGCCTTCACTTCAACAACATCATCTCCTACTTCTAGTATTGAAACATCAAATGTTCCCCCACCTAAATCAAAGATCACAATTTTTTGGTCTTTCTTTTTGTCTAACCCATAAGCTAATGCAGCAGCTGTAGGCTCATTGATAATGCGCTTTACCTCAAGACCAGCAATTTTACCGGCATCTTTTGTAGCTTGGCGTTGAGTATCGTTAAAATAAGCGGGCACCGTAATCACAGCTTCAGTGACCTCATGCCCTAAGTGATTTTCAGCCACTTTTTTAAGTTTTCCTAAAACAAAAGCTGAGATCTCTTCAGGAGAGTATGCTTTATCTTGCACGCTAAAGGCACAATCTCCATTGTCTTTTTTAACAACATTGTAAGGAAAGCGTTTCATCTCTTCAGTGACTTCGTCAAAGCGACGCCCCATAAATCTTTTGGCTGAATAAATCGTGTTTTCAGGGTTAGTGACTGACTGACGCCTTGCGGACTGTCCCACCAGCTTTTCCCCGTCCTTGTTGAAAGCCACTATAGATGGAGTGGTGCGACCTCCCTCTTCGTTTGTGCAAACTTTAGGGTCTCCCCCTTCCATGACTGCAACTACTGAGTTTGTTGTTCCTAAATCGATGCCTATAATTTTTCCCATAATTTACCTCGTTGTCTTTATATTCTCTTAATTACAAAGTGTTTTCATTTTTTAATATGTCAAGTTTTCCTAAAAAAACCAGGATGAGCCACTAGATTTCACATCTAGTTTTCTAGACTCAGCAATCTCTTTAAGAAGTTTTTCTTCTTTTTTATCCAGCTTCTTAGGGATGTCGATGATAATTGTGTAGTAGAGATGTCCCCTGTGGGAGGACCTTAGGTCTTTAAAGCCTTGATTCTTCAACCTGAGTTTTGCCCCATAAGCCGTTCCTGGGGGAAGGCTTAAGGTTTGGTCTTCAGACATGGTCTTTACTTTAATCTCTGCCCCCAAAATGGCTTGGAGATAGGACACTTTAACTTCGGAGTGAAGGTCTAAAGACTCACGCCTAAAATCTGGATCATCTAAAACTTCGATAAAAACATATAAATCCCCTCTTGGGCCCCCACGATATCCCCCGTCGCCCTCGTTAGAGAGCCTTAATCGGGATTTATGAGAGACTCCTTCAGGAACCTTCACTGAAATTTTTCTTGGGGATTTTTCTCGACCAGTAGAATGGCAGCTGGAGCAAGGGTCTTTCACCACCTGCCCCTCACCTCGACATGTTGGACAAGTTGTTGCAAAGGAAAACAGACCTTGTCTTTGAACCACCTGCCCTTGTCCGGCACAGGTTCCACACTGTGAGGGTTTGCTGCCTGCTTTAGCCCCTGTCCCAGAGCAAGTGGAGCAATCCTGTTCGGCTTCAAACTCCACTGTTTTTTCGGTTCCAAAGTAAGACTCTTTAAGGCTCACTTCCAGGAAATATCTAAGATCAGAACCTTCACGGGGAGCATTTTTTTGGTTTTGGCTTCTGGACCTTCCGCCCCCCATGCTCCCAAAGAAATCAGAAAAAACATCACCAAAGTTATCAAATATATCATGAACATTTTGATAACCACCGCTCCCCATGCCACTCACACCCGCTTCGCCAAATTGATCGTATTGGGCGCGTTTTTCTGAGTCGCTGAGAACCGAGTAGGCCTGAGCCGCCTCTTTGAATTTGTTCTCAGCTTCGACATCATCTGGGTTCTTATCCGGATGATACTTCATGGCTAGTTTGCGGTAAGACTTCTTTATCGTGTCTGCATCTGCACCACGATCTACACCTAAGATTTTATAATAATCTGACATAGGCTTATATTGGGAGGAGACAAGCTAATGTCAAGATCACTCACATCCATGATTTCATATTTGAGATATGAGATTAGGGGCTGTGTAAGATTCATATTGATTTTATAAGCTTCACCTTCAAAGAACTTGAACTGTGCTCGCCCAAACCCTTATCGAAGTCGCTCAAGGCCACTCCTCGGGAAAGCTTTGTCTGCGCTCAGCTCAACAACAGTTGAATCTAATGCTTCTAAAACCAATATGAATCTCACACAGCCTCTTGGCTTACTGGCCCTTTAGTAATCTATTCCCCAGGGTTTTGGTCCATGCTGGAGCTCCGTATTTGGAGGCCTCAATATAGAGGGGCCCCGCCTTTTTGGGCTGTTTAAGCTCATGGGCAAAATGAGTGGCTCCATAATACAATATATTCCAATTTTTAGGAAAATACTCAATACCTTTTTCATAGATTTTTCCAGCACCCACCTCATCTTTTGATATGGTGTTAAGCATAAGCGCTCCTTTAAAGTAAAAATCAAAAAAATGAGGAGAAAGATCTGTAACTTCGTCTAAAACCTGATATCCCCACGTTTTCTTGCAGGTAGATTCTAACGTACAATCCCAAAGGTTTTGCAGATAATGAATCCAAAGACTATCTGAAATGGTGTCGTTAAATCCTAACGCTATATATTTTTGGTTTTTAAGAGGAGAAAAAAATTTTTTAGAACTCTCCGAAAATCCTGGATGAAAAAAAACCTGCAAACTCATTAATAAAAAAAAAATAAATAAGGCCACCTTACTCATCACTCAAATTTTTGGCCATTTTGAGAAACATGATTTTTTAGTTTCCCTGGATTAGGGTGTATGAAAGGAGTTATGTGAAAACGGGAAAAACATTTCAAAAGAAAGCAGGCTGAACTCTGACTAAAATGAATAAAAGCATGAGCAGAGGCTAGGTCAAGCCTAGTTTCGATTTGAGATGTTTTTTTCATTGATATTAACTCATGTGCTAGAAGCTTAAGAAGTCTTAAAAACTCACAAAGAAACATCGTCAACATGGTGAACAAAACTTTTATCTTGATTGATACTCCATTGATCGGTTCTCGAATCATTATCTAAATTACCGGCTGCAGCACCTACAAACTTTGAAGCTGAAACAACTGCTGCAGTCCCTGCATAATGACTGCCAGATTTTATACTAGGGCTTGTCCTTAAAACAGCATCTGTTAAGACTTCACAGCTCTTGTTAGCCCCTAACGTGGATGGGCAAAAAGATCTCATTTGAGTGGCCCAAGCCAAAGCAGTTCTTTGAAAGTTAGGATTTGGGTGCCCAGGGACACCAGCGCCACCACTTATAAACCCAAAATCATATCTAAGATCCCCGACCATAGACAGTCCAATAGCTCTAAAGTCACCGTAGTATTGATTCCACTCTGTAAAAAAACCATTCATAGCAGTGTGCAAACTGGATAAAGAGGCTTTAGCCTCCGACTGCCTGGCCTTTGCCACAAAACGATTATATTGAGGTACAGCTAGAGAAACCAAAACACCAATAATGACCACAACAATTAAAAGTTCAACGAGTGAAAAACCTTTTTTAGAAGACTTGTCCATATAAACACCTTTTTTTAAGTAAACAATTAATAATAATTTTGACAGATCCACCTGGAATATCAATTTTATTTATTAAACCTATACCTTTATCGGATGGTCTCTTGGATCAATTTAGATTTTTATGATCTCAAATCTCATTTTGACTCAAAAAAATCAAGAATGTATAGGTTTTAGCAACATAGAAATTTGGATCAAAATAGTATATAATCAAGTGAGTTATGTCTAAAAACCAAATCGATACAAACAGAGACTCAGATGTTGATGAGGCCATTAAAATGCCCTCTCTTTATAATGTCTATATTATCAATGACCATTTCACACCCCAGGACTTTGTTGTCTTTTTACTTGAAAACTATTTTTCAAAAACGAGTGATGAAGCCGAAAAACTGATGCTCAAAGTGCATAACGAAGGTGAAGCTGTGGCTGGCACCTATACAAAAGAAATTGCTGAGGCTAAAAGCGAAATGGTGCGTATCAAAGCCAAGGAGCATAATTTTCCTTTAAGAGCTAAAGTATCCAAGGTGAAAAACGATGTTTGATCTCAGCCTACAAAATACTTTATTTCGAGCGACACAATATGCTAAGGACAATGGCCAAGATCTTATCTCTCTGGAGCATTACCTGTGGGCCTGTTTTTTAGAACCCTTTGGTGAGCAATTTCTACTCACCTATAATTTTGATCTTGAAATCCTAAGGGAAGAGGCCACTAAAATGTTGGTTCAACTTCATCCAAAAGATATTTATGATGTGCAACCTGAGCCTACGCCCACACTGCACAAATGTATTAACAATGCGCTAGATCAATCACAAAATGCAGGTCAAACTCAAATTTCTAGCCTTCATGTGATTCTTCAGTTTTTTGGAATTGAAGATTCTTTTGCCAGATACTTTTTAGAAAAACTTGAGATCACACCGATCATGATTATGGATTTTTTATCTGAAGAAGGCCTCCAAGATGAGCAGGCCAAAGCTGCTAAAGCTAAGGGATCCCCGCCCCTTCTGAAAGATCTACTAAATCAATTTGACAAAAACCCAACACCTGTTTTTATTGGACGAGAAGACATACTCGACAGAACCCTGAAGGTGTTTTTAAAATTTCAAAACAGTCATGTGATTTTAGTAGGAGATGCTGGAGTTGGAAAAAGCTCCATGGCTCGTGGACTTTGTTACAAAATTCTTTCAGAGAAAAAAAATTCAGAGAGCAGCATGCCCCAGGAACTTTTAGACTTAGGAATTTATGAACTGGGGGTCCAGAGTTTAGTTTCAGGCACAAAGTACCGGGGAGACCTGGAGCAAAAAATCCAAAACTTACTTGCAGAAGTGAAAACCCAATCTCCTTGTGTTTTGTTTATTGATGACATTCATCATTTATCTGGCACAGGCCAAACCTCTGGTAATAGTTTAGATTTAGTAGAAATGATAAAACCACTTTTAAACCTTAAAGATGTTCATATACTTGGAACATCTAATTTTAAGGATTTTAGACAAAACTTAGAGTCTAAACCTGGGTTTGTCAGATACTTCCAAAAAATAGAGCTTCCAGAACCCATGGAAGACGAAGTCCTTGACATCCTCAAGGGGGTTCAAGAAGACTTGGCAGAACATCACGAAACTCGCTATTCAGATAAAATTCTAAAATCAGCTTATGACCTCACACAAAAGTTTATCTTTGACCGCAAGCAGCCGGACAAATCTATAGACCTTTTAGATGAAGTGGGAGCTGAAAAAAAATGGCATGGGACTCAAAAAGCAAAACTGACTCCAAAAGATTTAAAAGCCAAGCTGACAGAACTCATGCAAATCCCACAGGATGTGGAAAACGAGAATGAGTTAGACAAACTCTTTAAACTTGAAGACAATTTGAAATCAAAAATTTTTGGACAAGATGAGGCCACTGAACAGCTGGTCACTCATATCAAGCTTTCTAAATCAGGCTTGAAAACTTCAGAAGGTCCCATAGGTAGTTTTTTATTTACAGGCCCCACTGGAGTAGGAAAAACAGAACTCACAAAACAATTGGCTCTTACATTGGGCGTGCCCTTTATCAAATTTGACATGAGTGAATACAGAGAGTCACACAGTGTTTCAAGACTTATAGGAGCTCCTCCTGGGTATGTGGGATATGACCACGGCGGGTTGCTAACAGATCAAGTTAAAAAACATCCTTACTCTATTTTACTTTTAGACGAAATTGAAAAAGCCCACCCCCAAGTTTTAAATATTTTACTGCAGGTCATGGATCGCGGCAGACTCACCGACAGCAAGGGCCAGATCAGCCACTTCGACCAGTGCATTGTGGTGATGACCAGTAATCTCGGAGCTCGCGAGGCTTTTAAAGGACGCTTAGGCATACAAACAGCCAGCTCCACGGCTGACCCAAAAGCCGAGCTCACAGATGAGTCAATCAAAGCTTTTTTTGCACCAGAATTTATCAATCGTTTATCAAAGGTCATTCACTTTAAGAATCTGACTCCTAAGCTGTTTAAAAAAGTGATTGTAAAAGAGCTGAACCTTGTGAAAAATTTAGTTGAAGCTAAAGGGCATAAGCTCAGCTGGACCCCTCAAGTGATTGATGAGCTTTTTAAACTGGGGTATCAACCAGGATATGGTGCAAGACCTTTTGCTCGAGCTATAGATCAACATATTAAAGTCTTACTCGTTGAGCCCTTAATTAAAAATGCGAAAACAAAAATGCAGTGGCAGGTCCGACTTCACCCATCAAGACCTAAAACCGAAGAAGGCTCTACACTTTCTCTCAAAGAGCAAAAGAAAAAACAAAAACAACCCCGCCTTCCACAACTGGAGTCTTTAGATAAAGCTAAGTCTGCAAAGAATGAAAAATCAAAAGGGCACAACTTTCAGCTGGTGACTTTGAATTAGGCTTCAGGGAAACTCTTTGAGCAAATCTTACCATGGAGCTCCTGAACCTCGAATTCATAAGATCTCTTCAACCACAAGTTTTTTGCCACAACGAGGGCGACTTCTTTTATCCTTCAGTGGCTCGATGAGCTTCATCCAAATAAATTGATAGGTGTGCCACGCCAACATCTTCTTTGTGGCGTCCAGACTTTTTGTCCGTATCGGCTCTTCAGTGGCTAATACTTATAAGAAATGTAGACTTCAATAAGTTTTTTTTTAATTTAGTACACTTAGAGTAAAAATATCATCTTCGCCACTTTCAGTTCTTACTATTAAATTGAAAGTCCCACCTCTCTCATTGAGTAATAATTTTGTGAATCTAGAACTTCTTATTTCTGTTAAGAAGTCAGCATCAAGTTTAATGCTTTTGACTGAGTTGCAACTTCCAAAGATACTGATACTCCACTTTGTAGACCAATAATCAACATGCGTCACTGGAATTACCGCTAGATATTTACAATCATAAGTGGCATCTGAACTACCCCACATTGGCGTTTTTATGTTTGTACTCGTAGAAACTGCCCTTACTATGAGCTAGGTCTACAAGGCTTTTTGAAGCTTCAAAGCGGAGACCGTATTTTTGATGAAGTTCGCCCAGTCTTGTGACGATTTCAGCTAAGCCGCGAGTGTCTGCGTACTTAAGCAAACCGCCTCGAAATGGTGGAAATCCTGTTCCCATGATCATGGCTAAATCTACATCCTCAGCGGATTCTACAATTTGATCTTCAATGAATGCTCTTGAGGCTTCGTTGACCATGGCTAGGATGCCGCGATCGATGCATTCTTCATCTGTAAACGGATGACTTGGAGAGCTGAGTCCATATTCTGCGTAAATGCTTTCATCCACACCATCATCAAAGCCTTTTTCGTTGTACTTGTAAAAACCCTTTTTGTTTTTGCGTCCCAAGCGATCTGATTTTTCTGTAATCTCTAATAGTTTTGAAACTTCCATGCGAGCACCGAAGGCTTGTTTGAAAATTTTCAACACCTTCACACACACATCCAGCCCGACCTCATCCATCAACCTGAAAGGCCCCATTGGGGTTCCAAACTTATGGGTGAACGCACGATCTACTTTTTTAATATCAGCTCCTTGCTCGAACATAAAAAGAGCTTCAGACATCCAAGGTAAAAGAAGACGATTAACCAAAAACCCAGGCCCATCTTTAACAACAACAGGGATTTTTCCCATTTTTTTTGCAAAAGCAAAAGCAGCTGCTGTGGTCTTATCACTGGTTTTTTCACCACGAATGACCTCAATCAAAGGCATTTTATCCACTGGGTTAAAATAGTGGAGCCCCACAAAGTTTTCAGGCCTTGGGTGAGCTTCTGCCATTTCATTTACGGACAAAGACGAGGTGTTTGTAGCCATAATACAGTTTGCATTTGTTTTACTCGCGATATCAGCAATCACTTTCTTTTTGATACCCATGTTTTCCACGATGGCTTCCACGATGAGATCTGCGGTTTTTAAACCAGAATCATCAATACCACCTGTGAGATTTTTTTTGCGATCATTTAAATCCATTTTTGTGAGTCGCCGACGTTTATATTTTTTATTCCAAATCCCGTAAGCCGCTTGAAAGCCTTTTTGTATGGCATCATGAGATAAATCTTTCATACGTGTGACGATACCCTTATCTGCAGCCAATTGGGCAATACCACCACCCATCGTCCCCGCACCTAAGACCACTAGTTTTTGAATTTTATGAAAAGGAATCTTTTGATCTCCAGGAAGACCTGTCATTTTTTTATTTTTCTCAGTAAGAAAAAATAAGTTCACTAAGTTTTTACTGATCTGGCCTGGGGCCACAGCCACAAAGCCCTTGGCTTCGATTTTCATAGCCTTTGATCTATCAGTCATTTTATAGGTTTTTTTAATGACTTTTAATGCTTCTAAAAGAGCAGGATAGTGACCTTTAGATTTTTTCATTAAGGCTTCTTTGGCCTTTTTAAAAACAAGCTTTCGGCCCAGAGCACTTTCTAAAACTTTGCCCATAAAGTTTTTAGCTTTAAAAACTTTAAATCTTTTCCCTGCGTTTTTACTTGCTAGTTCTTTAGCAAACTTTAGTGCTTCGAACTCAAGGATCTCTGAGCTCATGACTTCATCGACTAAGCCTATTTTTCTGGCTTTTTTAGCAGGAACAGTTTTACCGGCTAAAATAATATCAAGAGCGGCTTGTAACCCCACAATTCGAGGCAATCGTACGCACCCCCCAAAACCTGGAATAATCCCAAGCTTAGTTTCAGGAAGCCCAATTTTTGTAGATCTATCATCTGAAGCATAGCGGTAGTCACAGGCCATCACCATCTCACAGCCCCCACCTACGCAAGCACCATGAATAGCTGCAATTGTAGGCATAGGAAGGTCTTCCACCAAATTCATCACTTCTTGGCCACCATCAACTGCAGCTTGAAACTCAGCTGGTGTGCTTTTGACTCTGATTTCTTCGATGTCTGCGCCAGCTATAAATATATTTGATTTACGGCTGACAAAAACTACGGCTTTATATGAGCTGGATTTTAGCTCTATTAAAATATCTTTAAAGTGCTTCATCACTGGGGTAGAAAATTTATTAATTTTTTCACCTGGCAGATCAAATTCCACTAACGCGATAGTGTCTTTAGCTACGATTTTAATACTGTCTTTAACGTCACTCATTTTTCTATCCTTCGTTTTCGATAATCATGGCTCCGCCCTGTCCGCCACCAATACATAAAGTGGCTAAACCTAGCCCCACCCCTTTTCGGCGCATCTCTTTCATCAAAGTGAGCACTAGGCGTGTCCCCGTGGCTCCCACAGGATGACCAATAGCAATGGCTCCTCCGTTAACATTGAGGATGTCATCACGAATTTCACCCAAGGCCCCTGAGATTCCAAAGTTTTCTTCAGAATACTTTTTACTGGCCGCTGCTTTTTGACAGGCAATCACTTGGGCAGCAAAAGCTTCATTGAGCTCAATGAGATCAATATCTTTAAGAGTTAATCCTGCTCGCTTGAGAGCAATAGGTGTGGCATACACCGGACCTAATCCCATACGCTCTGGATCTAGACCTGCAAAGGCATAACTTCTAATTTTAGCCAGTGGTTTTAAGCCTAAGTCTTTCGCCTTTTGACGAGTCATAATCAATAACATGGCGGCCCCATCAGTAATAGGACAGGCGTTGCCAGGAGTGACAGAACCAAACTTACGATCAAAATAGGGCTTGAGTTTTCCTAAAGCTTCCATACTCTGAGTCGCTCTTGGACCCACATCGTCTTTGATCATTTTTTTATGATCTGGCCCTAAAGTGATGGGGACAATCTCTTCAGCTAAGATGCCCGCTTCTTGAGCCTTAACTGCTTTTTGATGACTTAAAAGTGCATACTCGTCTTGGGTTTTACGATCAATATCAAATTCTTTAGCTAGAATTTCAGCAGTTTGCCCCATATTGATGCCCGCAAAGGGGTCTGTAAGACCTTCTAATAAGGCAATACGAGGTTTCATAAACATAAATGGGTTTAGCATAGGGAGCATGGCTTTAAATTTATTAAAGCCTCCACGAGCTCGACCAAATTGAGCAAAAGCTTTTGTGGATTTTTTATCATAAATCAGAGGCATTTGTGACATGCTTTCAGTCCCTCCAACACACATCAAATCACCACTGCCGGCTCGAATTTTATCAAATCCAGTGGAGATACTTTCTAAAGCTGAGGCACAGTTTCTATGTACGGTATAAGCAGAGGTTTTTTTAGGCACACCTGCATTTAAGGCCACGACTCTACCAATATTTGCAGCATCAGAAGGGGTCCCCGTATTACCAATGATGACTTCATCAATAAGGTTCACGTCAATTTCAGTTCTTGCTAGGAGCTCTTTTAAAGCCACTGTGCCGAGCTCAGCGGGGTGAACCGACTTTAAGGCCGTCCCCGACTTAGCAAAAGGGGTTCGTATT
>CALGWV010000128.1 GCA_937936325.1 uncultured Bdellovibrionales bacterium
ACAGTGGTTCTTATTTTGTTCTTGAAAAAAGTCGACCATGTGAGGTGGGTTTCTTTAGGGTCTAGCATAGTTCTTTTTGCAGGCTCTATAAGTCTGCTATTCCAGTTTGATAAAGCTCAAGTGGGATTTCAGTTTTATCAAAAACTCAAGCTGTTTTCTAGCTTGGGCGTGAACTATGAAATAGGTTTAGATGGGGTGAGCTTATGGCTTGTTCTGCTGACAACATTTTTAAACCTCATCGTTGTGTTGGCCACATGGACGAGCTACAAGAGTGAAATTAAAACTTTCATGCTGAGCCTCTTCTTGCTGCAAACAAGTATGTTGGGATCTTTTTTAGCACTTGATCTTATTTTGTTTTATTTGTTTTTTGAGGCCTCGTTGATTCCAATGGCTCTCATGATAGGGGTCTGGGGCGGAGAAAGAAAAAACTATGCGGCCCTCAAGTTTTTTCTTTTCACCATGTTGGGTTCTATTTTCATGCTCATGGCTATAATGGTTTTATCTCAAATACACCTTAACACTATGGGTGTGGCGAGTACCAGTTTACTAGATTTAAAAAATATTTCATATCCTTTTGTGAAAGGTGATTTTTTCTCCACTCAATCATTGCTCTTTGTAGCATTTACTCTGGCCTTTGCGATTAAAGTTCCCCTGTTTCCGTTTCATACTTGGTTGCCTGATGCCCACGTTCAGGCTCCCACGCCTGGTTCAGTAATTCTGGCAGGAGTGATGTTGAAGATGGGAACCTATGGATTGTACCGTTTCTCACTAGGGCTTTTTCCTGAAGCTTCCTTTCATTATGCTTGGGTTTTGTTGATACTTTCCGTAATTGGTATCATCTACGGCGCCTTAGTGGCCATGGTTCAAACTGATATTAAAAAACTGGTCGCTTACTCCTCAGTTTCTCATATGGGTTATGTGGTGCTGGGACTGTTCTCTTTAAATAGCTTTGGGATTCAAGGTTCTATTTATCAAATGTTAAATCACGGGCTTTCTACAGGTGCATTATTTTTATTAGTTGGAATGCTTTACGAACGTACACACGATAGAAAGATTTCAAGTTATGGAGGCTTGGCCACCCATATGCCTTTGTTCACAATAGTCTTCTTAATTATTACTTTCTCTAGTATTGCTGTTCCTTTAACAAACGGATTTGTTGGAGAATTTTTAATTTTGTTAGGGGCTTTTCAAGCCAATGCAGGTCTTGGGGCTTTGGCTTTAGTTGGAGTCGTCTTAGGCGCTACTTATATGCTTTGGTTGGTAAAAAGAGTTTTCTTTGGGCCTAGCTCTGAACTTTCAAAGTCTTTAGAAAATAATGATCTGACTCGTAGAGAGCTGGCGATCTTAGCTCCGATTATAATTTTAGTTTTTGTTATGGGTATTTATCCTAGTTTTATTCTGGATTACTTTGGTCCTTCAACTGAGCTTGTGGCAGAATTTTTAAAGCAATCTTATCAAAGTGTGGTATCACAATGAGCTTGTTCTCTACAGAAGTATTCTTTTTATTAGCATTTGTAGTTCTATTTTTAGTAAGTTTAATTCCATTATTTACAAAAACTTTTAGAAATAATATTCCACTGAAAGAATCCACACAGTTTTTAATTGTTTCCTTGGGAGTATTAGGGACTTTCTTTTTGTTTATACTCTTGCACAAAGTCGTTGGGACCACAGGCTTGGGTTTATTTGGGGCCACACTTTTATTTACACAGACTTCAGCTAAGTTTGCAGCTCTAATGACAGGGCTCTTCTTGTTCGGACTTCCTTATTTTTACAAATACTCTCAGAGCCAAACCAAACAAATGCCTGAGCTTTATTTTTTACTTTTAAATGCTCTTAACTTTGCTTTGTTATTGATATTTTCAAATCATTTGATACTGAGTTTTCTTTGCATAGAGGCTATGTCTTTGTGCCTCTACCTCGTCATCCCACTCAGCATTGAAGGAAGATTTTCTAAAGAAAGTGCTGTGAAATATTTTGTCATTGGATCTGTGGCTTCTGCTTTTTTTGGTCTTGGTATGGCATTTCTCTACGGAAGCCTTTTACAAACGGTAGGACCGGAAGGTTTATTTTATTTAGATACACTTTCGATTCTTTCAAGAGAGCTTTTTGTCACTAGTGATTTATTCAAGTTAGGCTATGTGTTTGTGCTTTTGGCTTTCTTTTTTAAAATAGCGGTTTTCCCTTTTTCACAGTGGAGTCCGGATGTTTATCAAGGGGCCATGACTCCAGTAACCGTTTTTATGGCTGGAGTGATTAAAATCGCCTCATTAGGGGCTTTCATGAATTTTGTTGGACCAGGTGCTTTAGCTACAGAGTCTTCATTGCTTATCGTTCTGCAATTTGTTTGTATATTCACAATGCTTGTTGGGAACTTTGGAGCCTTAGCGCAAACTGAAATCAAGCGCATGCTTGCGTATTCTGGAATTGCACACTCGGGCTATATTCTGCTCGCCCTAATCACTTATTTTGTTGCCGGTACGGCTTCATCTATGTCAGCGCTTTTCACTTACCTTGTCTTCTATGGAGTTTTGACTTTGGGTTCACTAGGCTTTGTCGTTTTATTAGAAGAATCTAGAAATCAAAGATTTCAAACGAAAGATTTAAAAGGACTTTTTTATCAACGCCCTTTTTTAGCTAGTTTGATGGCTATCGTCTTTTTAAGTCTTGCAGGAATTCCACCTGCTTTTGGTTTTTTCTCAAAGTTTGTCATTTTTAATGAAGCCATAAAAGAAGGCCTATATTGGTTAATTTTTTGGGGACTTTTGAACTCAGTTGTAGCTGTTGTTTATTATTTTAAACCTATTATCTTTGCGTTCTTTTATAAGCCAAATCAATCCACTGTGCTTTCATTAGATAGAGTGTCTTCTATCGGGCGCCTCGCTTTTGTCGTGGCCTCAATAGGTGCGCTGATTGGTGGCGTTATTCTTACGTTCTAGCTTGTAGTTAATGAAATAGTTTTCCTAGAAAACTCATGTCACATACAAATTAAGTGAGCTTAAGATCCAGATCAAATAAATGAGCTTAAAAAAGTATTTTTAAAAGTGAAGTTCGAACAATGACGGAGTGATTTCATGTGTGGATATGCTTATAGCTTAACTCTCAGTTTAATATAATAAGAGGAACATCAATGAACCTCAGTTGAGTTAAGACATACCTATTCATTATCATTATTTTGTAAGTTGTTTGATCCATTCTTAATTCTATAAGCTAGATTATTAATTTCTGTGAATGCTCTTTTAAACATGGCTTGGTGTAAAGAACTAAGCTCTTTTATACTTCCAAATTCAACTATTTGGTTTTGATTATCTTTGAGTGCAATTTTTTTTGAATGGTGAAGCTTATTAAGCGTTCCCCCACCCTCTAGGTGTAATGTTATAGATTTTGTAGTGTGTTTATAAGTGACTTTGTTTAGGTCGTCTTTAAGAATAAGGCTGGAGCCAAGTTGTGTCCAGTTTCTTGGAGTATCCGAACCAGGACTGTAAATATTTTAAAGTGTGCGACTAAGGTCGTTGTGACTGCCTATTTTTCTAACACTAAGATCCTTCTTTTGGCTTGTTAAAGGATTGTATGAAGAAAGATATTCGTCAAAGCCTGCTGCTAAAGCAATTGTATCTATGTTTTGCGCACCTTTTTCAGCCCCATGTAAGTAAAAACTCTTTTTAAAACTTGGCTTTAAAAGCTTCAAGAGTCCATTGTGGTTATCGAAAGAGTGCTTAGTTTTGAAATAACTTTTGTCAAAATAATTAGGTAGGCCTAAAAATAAATTTGTCATGGCGTCTTGGGAGAGCATAGCACTCGCATAAAATTCATCTGTAAAGTAGCTATCTGCTTTTAACGGGCTAAAAAACTGATTGAGTTCAGGCATATGGTTATGAAATGCATAGCTTGAAAGGCTCTCTACGAGAATCATAAGTACGTTTTTAGGTTTAACTTTGATTTGAATAAATGGATTTTTTTTGTGGCCAGAGGCTCTTTCCTGTTCCATTTGGAAATTCGAAAGACTCTTTTTCTCTTAATAGGTTAAATATAGGGTTTACGCTGAGATAGGCTAAACGAATATCCCCTCGTGCATAAACTCAAATATGATGTAGACCAATAGGTCTATGCTGGAGCCCACTTCTTGAACTGATAACTGTAAGTAATCCCACAATTAAGAAGTAGGGCAGAAATCCTGAAATAGAAAATTGGCAGTTAAATTTAAAGACTTTTGCATAAAGCCAGTAAAAAAAAACAAAAAATATCAATAGGCAAATTGTGGTAAGAAAGATTTCGGGTCCAAAAGAGATTAGAACTCTAAGTTTGGTATTTATGAAAATATTTAAGAAATTTCTATTTAAAGGAGAACTGTAGGAGCCGAAGTAAAATATATTTACAATGAAAAGAAGTGCATAAAGACTATGGACTGAAGAAAATAGTGTTTGGGTAATGCGTGAGTTTCGAACTGTGTTTGAGACATAAGTCAGGAAAAAAATAATATTAATATAAGAAAGAACCCATAGATCAAACCTAAATCCGTATGAGAGGGCTTTTATTGCGGCATTAAACTCTAAATTAGCATCTGGGTAATGAAATAGAAAAAAGAGAACTCGAAAGAGAAAACCAACAAAGAAAAGGCTTAAAAAATAAATAGCCCAGGGTTTAAAGTGTTTAGCTAAAAGAGTTCTCATAAGACGTCGAGAGCTCTTTGATAGCCTATTTCAAATATATTTTGCATTCCAGATTTTTTAAGACTGAGGTGATCGGAGAAAAATAACTGATAGTCCTCTGGACGTGGATGAATAAAGTTATGTTTTACATTGGGTTTGAAGTCTGTATTTTTTGAAAAACAGTTTTTAATTATTTCCTCATTTTCTTGACCAGGGAGCTGCTGGATTAAATCCTGATAAAGTGAACTGAGCTCTGTTTTACTTTTTCTGAAATAAATAATTTTTTGTTCTATAGACTGATAGATGGCTTGATTTAAAATCATGGGCAAACCAAAGTTATAGAGATCGCCTACGTTTTCGTGGTATTCATATGGCTTCATCGTATAGGAAGAGATAATATTTGTGGCACCATTATCTTCTGCTATATGAGTGCTCAATGTGTCTCTGATTTCGCCATCAAAAAAACTCTCCGTAATTGGGCCTTCTCCGATATCGTGCTTGATTTGTACTGGTTCAAATATAATTGGAAGTGCTGCTGAAGCACAAATGGCTTCCGAGACAGGGACAGACTTAATATATTGCGCCCTATGTTTTTCATCAAAGTGAGATTCATTAGAACTAAAGATTGCTTTTTGAGAACGGTTCAAATAGGTGGCCACAATATAAAGTTCATTCTTAAGCTTTGCGAAATCGTTTTTTTGGAAAGCTTCAGTCTTAAGGTATTTTTCAAGCTTTCGTATTGAAAAAAAACCTTTAATTTTAAATTTTTTTTTAAAAAATACTTCAAGTCCACCATGAATCTCAGTATTTTTGGGTTTAAAGAAAGACTTTATGAACTCACTGGGCCAAAGGTTTTGGA
>CALGWV010000129.1 GCA_937936325.1 uncultured Bdellovibrionales bacterium
GCCTAATGTTATTAACCCTGGGATGCTCAGCGATTTGGTTCTTAGTCTTTTGCGGGATCTCACTTTTATTTTTAATCCGTCCTTTGCGTCGGGTTTTATTCAGTGGCCCAATCATGAAGGTCATGAAATCTATACTCCCAAAAATCTCAGATACTGAAAGAACTGCCCTTGAGGCTGGTGTGGTCTGGGTGGAGTCCGAGCTTTTTTCAGGTCGACCTAATTTTCATAAAATTCTTAAAGAAAGCTATCCCAAATTAAATGCTGAAGAACAGGCTTTTATTGACGGTCCTGTTGAAGAGGTTTGCTCCATGATAGACGATTGGTCTATTTGGCAAAACAGAAAAATCCCAGATAATGTTTGGAATAAACTTAAAGAGTATAAATTTTTTGGAATGATCATTCCAAAAAATTATGGAGGTTTAGGGTTTTCAGCTTTAGCTCATAGTGCTGTGATTCAAAAACTATCTTCTAAATCCATACCTGCCTCTGTGACCGTGATGGTACCCAATTCCTTAGGGCCCGCTGAGCTGCTTCTGCATTATGGAACTCAGGAACAAAAAGATCGACTGTTGCCAAAGTTGGCTAGCGGTGAAGAGATTCCTTGTTTTGGTCTCACTGAGCCCACAGCAGGAAGTGATGCCGGATCTATTTTATCTTATGGTGATATCTACAAATCAGAATCAGGAGAAGTTTCTATACGTTTGAACTGGAATAAGCGTTGGATTACTCTAGCGTCCATTTCTACCACATTAGGTTTAGCTTTTAATCTTCGAGATCCTGATAATATTTTAGGTCGTGGAAAAGATTTAGGCATTACTTGTGCCCTTATTCCTACAAAGAGCCCAGGTGTGGTCGTTGGGCAACGTCATGATCCACTGGGCGTTCCTTTTTACAACTGTCCCACCCAAGGTGTGAATGTTGAAATCCCTCTAGAAAAATGTGTTGTGGGCGGCATGGACGGAATCGGTAAAGGTTGGCATATGCTTATGGATTGCTTAGGTGCGGGGCGAGGTATTTCTTTACCTTCTCAAAGTGCTGGTGGGACAAAAAGCATTTACCGCTATGCCGGAGCTCATGCTGTTATTAGGAAACAGTTTGGTCTCTCAATAGGAAAATTCGAAGGTGTGGGTGAGCCCTTAGCTCGTATTGGAGCTTATAACTATATGCTTGAAGCTTGTCGTACGTTTACCTGCGGAGCTATTGATGCTGGCGTTAAACCTCCGGTCGTAACAGCAATAGCTAAGTATCATTGTACTGAAGCTTTTAGAACGGTGATCAATGATGCCATGGATATTGTAGGGGGCGCGGCGATTTCAAGAGGTCCAAAAAATTTCTTAGCTCATCCTTATATAGCCACTCCAATAAGCATCACTGTGGAAGGGGCTAATATTCTGACACGTACTCTTATGATTTTTGGGCAGGGGGCTTTAAGAGCCCACCCATTTGCTTACAAAGAAGTAAAGGCTGCTGAAAATAATGACGTGAAGGCTTTTGATTTAGCTTTTTGGGGGCATATTGGCCACATAACACAAAATAAATTTAGGGCCTTTTTACTCAGTGTCACTCGTGGGCGTTTAGCGCTTAGCGTTCCTGGTGGTCCTCTTAAACGTTGCTATCAAAAACTCAGTTGGGCTTCTGCTTGTTTTGCCATTTTAGCTGATGTGGCTATGGGATCTCTTGGGGGAACCTTAAAATTTAGAGAAAAAATAACTGGAAGATTTGCTGATATTTTATCTTGGCTTTATTTAGGGACAGCCACCCTCAGACGTTTTGAAGCCGATGGACGTCTTAAAGAAGATCTTCCCTATGTCAGATTTATTATGGAGATGGCATTTTCTGAAATGCAAAAGGCGTTTTTAGGGATATTAAAAAACTTAAAAGTTCCAGGCTTCACTTGGTTCTTTAAGTATGTTCTTGGATCTTGGACTCGTTTTAACTCTTTTGGCGAAGGACCTTCCGATGCAGTAGGCGGAGCGATTGTGAAGTCTATGCTTCAACCCGGAGCACTTAGAGATCGTCACACTGATGGGATTTGGCAGACAGAAGACATGGATGAAACTTTTGGACGCTTAGATGTGACCTTTAGGAAATGTTTTGAAGCTGCTGAAGTTGAAAAGAAAGTTAAAAAGGCCATGAAGAAAAAACTCATTCCAAAATCAAGAATTTCTGTGGCACTGGATGCCGCAGTTGAAAAATCAGTCATCACTGAGGCTGAAAAAAATCTTTTAGCTGAAGTGGAACAACTTCGTTGGGAAGCCATTCAGGTGGATGATTTTTCTGAAGAAGAGTACCAAGGCTACTCTACGAATCATCAGGTTTCAGGCCTGGATATGAACTTATCTGGAAAGTAATTTTTTTTTAATGAGGTCTTGGGACCTCATTAAGTTTGGAGCTTTTAGACTATGGCGAGATGGAAAAGAGCTCAAATTTACATGGGGCTAGCGAGCCTCTTTTTTGTTTTAGCTCATAGCTCTGTCAGAGTCCTCAAGCACATGCCTGTCTCAGAGCTGGTTTTTGTAAGATCCTTAAGTGCTGTAGTCTTTGCTTTAATTTATTTTACCAAGGTAAAAAAAAGTCCTCTCGGTACTATGAGCCGAGCTCTTTTTTACAGAGGGGCTTATGGTGGCATTGCCTTGGCTCTCTACTTTACAACTTTAACGAACATTCAATTTTCATCAGCAGTGACGATTAATTATCTAGCCCCACTTTTGGCCGTGGTATGGAGTTTCATTTTATTAGGTGAAAAACCAGGCTTTTATTCCATAGTCGGTTTGGGCTTGGCTTTTTCGGGAGTCTTAGTCATTCACGGAGTGGACCCTAGCCTTGAGCTTAAGTATTTACTCATGGCCTTGGGGGCGGCATTTTTTGCAGGACTTGCTTACACCTATGTGCGTGTCGCTAGTCTTAAAGATGAGCCGATGGTGATCGTGTTTTACCTTCCCCTAGTTGTACTCTTGCCTTCATTCATATGGATGTGGCCTGATGCGGTTTGGCCGAATACCTTTGAGGTGTTTTGGCTCACTGTGATGTCTCTTTGTGTTTTTGCAGCACAATACTTGATGACTTTGTCTTACAGTATGGAAGAAGTTCACAATGTCAGCGTGCCTAGATACCTCACCATTTTCTGGGCCTGGGTTTTTGGCCTTGTTTTTTTTGATGAGGTTTTTTCCCTTTGGGGTCTTCTAGGAGTCCTCTTGGTCTTTGTCGGTCTCCTTGTGAGTCGGCGAAAAATCACTCCAAAGCCCAATGTCATTTCTTGAATAAAACTTTGAGCCTCTATACATTGGAGTTAAGGGCTGTTGAACATTCACATGTCCACTGCGAAAAGCATCTCAAGTGGGAACTAGAGTGTACTCAGAAAAACTAAGCTCGACTTAGTCTGAACTCCAGCCTTCACTTAATTTTGTCTGTGCGCACTCTACTCTCTTGTGACCTGCTTTTCTCGTTTGCAGAAAGTGAATGTTCAATAGCCCCTAATGCAAGTTCCTTGGGGGGGATATATGAAGTTATTGGGACGTGTTTTAATTTATATCAGTTTAAGTTCCGTTTTTATTTCTGTAGCTTGTGCAGAAATTTATAATTCAGATATTTTTACGCAAAATGAATCTCAAGTTTGTCGTAAATTTGCCTCAACTATTGACGTCACAGATGCCCGTTATATCAAACCTAAGTTGGATCTTTTCACTAAAGCCATGACTCATATTGCAGATGATATGAAAAACTCTGAACTGGGTTTGGAGTTAGAGCGTCAGTTTAAAGAGATGTCAGAAAAATTAGGAATCGAGTTAGAGCTTCCAGATGTAAAAAAAGCTCCGGAGCTTTTAGATGGGCTGAGTGATCAGTTTCATGAGGTTATGGAAGAGCTTAAAACCTATAGAAACTATGTCAAAGTGAGTGACTACCTTCCCAAAGCTATGTTTATTAACCTGGGGGGACGTTTTGGAACATTCGCACGCTTTCTAGGTGGGGGAACATCTTTAAACCTAGCCTTTATTATTATGCCTCATAGGCACCACTGCATAAATAAAGAAGATTTAAATACGCTCATGGCTCTCTCTAAATCTAAAGCTGCAGCTTTAGATTTTTTAATTCAAACTATGGATGAGGCTGATAGAAACTTAAGTCTTTATAAAAGAGGTTTTAGTCTTTTTTCTGAAGTAGAAACAAGGAAAACATACGAAGGACATGAGTTAGTCATTCGTTCTGTCCATGACATAGATATAGAGCCCACCTTGATGTTTAACATAGGTTTGGGAGTTTCTGCGGGACCTTCCAAAAGCACAGGTGTGCGATTAGGGATGGGGTTTATCTTCTGGCAACATGATCGCATTTTGGGTCCAAAAGATTTGTACGGAGATGGAATTTCAATTTCACTAGACGGGCGATTTTTTAAGTGGGGCGTTAACGGTAAACTAACAGCAATCAATAGAGACTATGAGGAAGACAAATCCCCTATAGATTTTGATTATATAATGATTGCTGCAAGTACAGATTTCTCCATTGTAAAAGATAAACAAATCGTAAATGCAAAAGTAAAGTTCAACTATTCAAACGTCAAAGATCCTGGTGAAATTTTAGCAATACTTAAGCTCTCCAAAATATGGGATATGATGAAAGCAGGAATTAACGCAGGCTTTGAAAAAACTCTAGAGGAGTATCAAGCCCCTTAAGGGGTCGTCTGTTTCACGTCATTGTTGACCCAGATCCGCGGATCTGGGAGTTGAAAAAGACCACTCAAAGCTATGCGTTAAACTTGCAAAGCTTAGGGTCCGTTGAACATTCGAGAAAAGCAGCTCACAAGAAAGTAGAGCGCGCACATGCAAAATTAAGTAAAGGATTGAGTTCCAACTGAGTCGAGCATAGTTTTGTCAGCGCCCAATCCAGTTCCGACTTGAGATACTTTTTCCAGTGGACTTAAGAATATTAAACTGTCCCTAAGATCCAGGCATTAACTTCTTCTATTCATAATACTGGAGTTTATTAAATGAGATCTTAATTCTTTTCTCTAACTCCTGTTTTAAATTTAATGGGTCAATTCTTGAGAGTTAAAAATTCAACTATAATGGAATTATTTTGGAATCCATAAAAATAAAAACCAAAGCAAATTAGCCCAAAATAAATGAACCAGCTGCATCCAAAGTGGTGCTAATAGAAACAAGTTTAAAAATCCAATGAGGATTCCTAAGAGCCCGACAATGAAAAGAGATTTGTGAGCGTAGACTTTAATTTGTTTTAAGGCCACGACACCTATGCCCCATACTGTCAATAAAGCAATTATAGGATGAAACACTCGTATTTGTATGAGCCAAGATGAGTCTGAAGAAAAGTCCTTGGCAATGCCTTCAGCTAGGCTTTTTGAAGGGTAAAGTGTGTCACCAAGAGCCGTCAGGGCACCAGTCACTCCCAAGAGTAAAAACCCAATAAAAGTGATCCAATAAATGAACCCAGGTTTGTAGTTGATCTTTTTTGTCCATGACCAATTCATAAAATGATCTTTACCCATCTCTAAGGACAATTGTGAAATGAGTCTCACCAAAGCTCCTGTTAAAGCCAAAGTATTTACAAGATGCATGACCATGGACCACGCCCGTTCTGTTGAGGGGTTGTCTGCAACAAGACCAAATAGTACAAGCCTGGCTCCAATCAGTGCCTCAGTAGTGGTAAAAAAGAGAACAAGAAGACTTAGGTTTCGGGCTCTTTGGGAGAACTCAGATCTAAACAAAACAATAACAAAACCCAAAATCAAGATGCCGTAAAGCCCAGAGGTCGCCCGGTGAAAATATTCAATCAGTGTAGGCCAACTCGAAGTCGACGGAAAAAACTCCCCATGGCAACTCGGCCAATGCCGGCCACACCCATCCCCAGACCCAGAGGCCCGAACCAAGGCTCCCCAAACAATCACAAACCAAGTATAAATCAAAAGCCAACTCCACCGTCTTAGGTGCCAGTCTCCTTTTGAGGATGTGCTGCGTAATAATGTGTTCTGTGTACTCATAGTATGGGGTTATAACATATGCGAGACTAAAATGAAAAAATTTCATATAGTTAACAATCGAGATAACTGCTGTTCTTAAGAAACTTAAATAAGCAAACTAAAAAGGTCGCTGTGTTTGATAATTTCAAACTAAAATTAACTCAGCTTTTATGGGTGGTCCAAGTCTCGATGCTCCCGGCTTATGGGGCATCAGAAAAAAATTCTGCTCCTTAGATAGGTGAAGGGAGTCAAATCCATGTTTTTAAACGCTGCATAGAGTTTGCAACTCTAGTCTATGAAATCCATTAAGGGATTCCCCAAACAGGCCCTTAGTTTCTTAAAAAAATGAATATTTTTGCGATGTCTCCTTTTTTATTAAAATCGATAAAAAAAGGCCCCCGAAAGGGAGCCTAGAATCTGATCACCCTAAAGGGAGTATTACCCGTTTAGGGTGATGCGCATTTCGTATGAATTATTCATGGGCATCACCTCCTTCTTTGCTATATATAGCTCTTTTAGGATAGCAAAACCGAGGCCATTTCTCAAATTTAGATTTAAAATTTGGACCAAATGATAATCCTTATACGTCAGATAAAGTAACTGAAATATGAACATATTTTCGGTATTTCTATTTTTTAGGAATTTAGATGTCAACAAAACAAAGCTGGGCTCTCAGCAGGCATACCTGAAGAAAGATTTAGGCTGATCTGGAAAAAAAGCTCTTGCTCTTTTGGCTAGTATAAAGCTATTTGAAGGCACGTGTTATAGTTTTATCTCGTAAAGAAGAAACGATAAGCTGTAACATATTTGCTGATAGGCAGCCTCGGCTTTAAGTTTATAAAATTTAGATCACAGTGGTGAAAATTCAAAACAAGTTTAAAGTGAGAGAAACTGATAAATTTTGAATTCTTTGAGATTTTTAAATTTAAGGCTCTTTTCCTTAAAGATAAAAACGAGTTCCGCAGCGAAGCGAGGACTGTCTGAGCTTTTTATCTTTAAGGAAAAGAGCCTTAAATTTAAAAACCTCAAAATCAAAATTTAAAACAAAAGGACCAAATTATGAGAATTGAGACAGACAGTATGGGTGATGTTGAAATTGCTTCAGACAAAATGTGGGGAGCCCAAACTCAAAGATCTTTAGAGAACTTTAAAATCGGATCGGATCTTTTCCCCAGGGAAATGATTCAAGCCTTAGGCATATTAAAAAAATGTGCCGCTGCCACAAACGCGGACTTAGGATTGTTAGATCCTGACAAATCTAAAGCGATTCAAGCTGCTGCCACAGAAGTGGCCAAAGGGGATTGGGATGAGCATTTCCCACTAGTCGTTTGGCAAACTGGGAGTGGAACTCAAACTAATATGAACTCTAATGAAGTCATTGCCAATCGCGCAGCCCAGATTATGGGTTTTGAAATTGGCCAAAAAAAAGTTCATCCCAATGATGACGTGAACAAGGCTCAATCTTCTAATGATACATTTCCTACGGCCATGCACATTGCCATAGCTCAAAGTTGTCATGAGAGTCTGTTGCCCAGCCTTGAGCAATTTAAAAAAAGCTTGGATCAAAAAATAAAAGAATTTGAAGGAGTGATTAAAATTGGTCGAACCCATTTTATGGACGCCACCCCTTTAAGTTTAAGCCAAGAGTTTTCGGGTTACTCCACACAAATGGAGTTAGGAGTTGAGCGGATTAAAGAATCCTTAAAAAATATTTATAAAATTGCACTTGGAGGCACGGCCGTGGGAACCGGCTTAAACACCCATCCTGATTTTGCTGTCAAAGCGGCAAAAAAAATTGCCCAAGAAACAGGCCTGCCTTTTATCACAGCCCCAAATAAGTTTGAGGCCCTGGCCGCTCATGATGCTTTGGTTCACTTAAGTGGAGTTTTAAAAACTCTAGCCGCAAGTATTTTTAAAATTGCCAATGACATTCGTATGCTTGGGAGCGGCCCTAGATCTGGAATTGGTGAACTGATCTTTCCAGCCAATGAGCCCGGCTCAAGCATTATGCCTGGTAAAGTGAATCCCACCCAAGCCGAAGCTCTTACAATGGTTTGTGCCCAGGTGATGGGCAATGATGTGGCTGTTAATTTTGGCGGGGCCTCGGGTCACTTTGAGCTCAATGTTTTTAAACCCATGATGCTTTTTAATGTTCTGAATTCAATTCAGCTTTTATCAGAAGGCTTAACGAGCTTTAGAAAAAATTGCCTTGAAGGACTCAAGCCCAATCATGATCAAATTCAAAAACATCTAGAAAACTCATTGATGCTCGTGACAGCACTAAACCCACACATTGGTTATGACAAAGCTTCGAAGCTAGCTAAAAAAGCCTATGAAGAAAACACAACTTTAAAACAAGCTGCCGTCTCATTAGGGTATTTAACAGAAAAAGAGTTTGACCAATGGGTAAGGCCCGAAGAAATGATCACCCCTAAGGCTTAATGCTTTAGTGTCAAAATAAGAATGCAAAGTAAGTAGTCTAAGTATGAACCTTAGACGCCCAAGCTCTTTTTCAATCCCAAATCAAAGGTAGACTAAGCAAGTGTAGGTTTTTTCAATAAATTCCTGAGGTCGATTTAATTTTGAAGTGAGAGAGACATTCCAAGAAGCGTCGAGCGTCGCGCTGAGCGTATCTTGTTTGGCGAAGTGCAAGAGACGATCTGCGGCCGAAAGTGGGATTCTTGGAATGTCTCTCTCACTTCAAATTTAAAACGACCTAAAATTTATACGGAGCTTTAATGAATTTATTTCAAGACATTGTCGAAAGTAAAATGCCTTGGTTTGGCAATAAAGACATCCGCCCTTATGTTTTAGTAAGACCTGAAAATCGAACTCGTGATATAAAAAAATTAGCTCCAGTTCCTTCTTTTGCAGAAAAAGAATTTCTTGAGATCAACCCTCTTAAAATGAGCTCAAGCTCTTTTGTAAATGTGATCATGGATATTGAAGGCCGTGCCTTTGAAAAAAGCTCTATGCCTATGCCGGGCTGGGTGTTTTTTGATTGTGCTGTGATGCCAGGAGTGATCACAGGTTTTGCACATAGAAAATCAAGCCTACCTCAAGCGGTTTTAGATGTGATACAAGCCCCTATTGATGACTTGGAGTGGATCCCCCTATCTTTATATATTGCCATTCCAACACGAGCCGAGGAGTGGGTGGCTCACAATTTAACTTCAATTAACTCTCATCTTAAAAAAGAAAATAAATTTTATGGACTGGGCTTTATGTCTAAGGCCTTTGGCCTTTGGTATGCCGATATTAAAAGACTCTGCGGAATGACTCAGTGGGGGAGCCCCGCTCTGAAGCTTCATTCTCATTTTGGAGACTTTGAGATGGTCACTGCTTATACACCCAACCACTCTCATGCCAATACAGTGACCTACCGGTCTCATGTGCGCCATGAGCTTTGGCCGTTGTTTTTTAGCAAACAACTAGAAGCTGATTTTGAACATCGCTTTAAGCCTACAAAAGATCATATCAACCCCCTAGATGTGAGCGACATGAAGCGCATCCAGGGACTCATTGAAAAGGGGGAGTCGTTCTTTTTGAGCTCTTATGAGCTGAGAAACTCATCTTTAGACACAGCCTATAGCCTTTATAAAGAAGTCGTCTTATAGTTTTCTTTAATTATGAGTCAATATCCAGAAAAACATCTTGAATTTATTCAGGGCATGAAGGCCGCGGGCCGTCTTGCTGCTAAAACCCTTAAACTTGCAGGCCAGCTTGTGAAAGAAGGTGTGACCACGAACGCGATCAATGATGCTGTTCATGAGTACACTTTAAAAAACAAAGCTCTACCTGCACCTCTGGGTTATAAAGGTTTCCCCAAGTCTTTGTGCACTTCTGTGAATGAGTGCATTTGCCACGGAGTCCCTGACAATCAGGCTCTCAAAAATGGAGATATCATTAATATTGATGTCACTTCTATTTTGGATGGATATTTTGGTGACACCTCAGCCACTTTTTATGTGGGTGAGGTGAGTGATCAGGCCAAGGCTTTAACGGAAGCCGCCTACCATGCTATGCACAAGGGGATCGCCCAAGTGATTGGCGGGGGTAGAGTGGGGGACATCGGCTTTGCTGTTCAAAAGTATGTCACACGCCGAGGTTATACTCCTGTGGAAAGCATAGGCGGCCATGGTATTGGAAGAGTCTTTCACACAGAGCCTTTTGTACCCTCAGTTGGAAAAAAGGGGAAAGGTTTTAAGCTTCAGCCTTGGACCTGCATCACTGTTGAACCCATGCTGAATATGACCTCATCGCCCATTCAAGAATTTGCTATCCCTGATTCTGAGATCTTTTATTATAAAGCCGAAGATTCTTGTCTCTCGGCCCAATTCGAGCATACCCTCTTAATCACAGACACAGGTTACGAAATCATGACTCTAGATGAAGAAGAAGCGGTAAGCTTCAAATAAACAAGTAGGAGCCGTGAAATATTGATATTGGTTTTAAGTGCTTTCACTCCTAAGTTTGTTGAAGTGAGGCCGAGGATCACTAATAAAATTATTTCACAGCCCTTAAAGCAACATAACTCAATTATTATTTAAGGAGCATTAATATGTTAGAAACCCAATCTCAAACTTCACATTCCACAGCCACCACAACGACAATGCCTGATTACAGAGTCTGTGAGCAGGCTATGAAGGACCCTGCTTTTTTTAAAAAACTAGCAAAATTTGGCCGAGAAGAAATCCAAATTGCAGAAACCGAAATGCCTGGACTGATGGCTTTAAGAACTGAGTACAAAGGAAAGTCTCCCCTTAAAGGAGCTAAGATCACAGGTTGTCTCCATATGACGATTCAAACCGCTGTTCTCATTGAAACACTTATAGATTTAGGTGCAGAAGTGAGGTGGAGTTCTTGTAATATTTACTCCACTCAGGATCATGCGGCTGTGGCCATGGCCGAAAGAGGGGTTCCGATTTTTGCTTGGAAGGGCGAGACCGAAGAAGAATATGAGTGGTGTATCCAGCAGAGCATCGAAGGCTGGGGAAGTGATGGGTATAATCTCATCTTAGATGATGGTGGAGATCTCACTTCCATTATGCATCAACCCAAATACGAAGCTGTAATGAAACAAATTATTGGGGTCACAGAAGAGACCACAACAGGAGTCCATCACTTACTTCAAATGGAAAAAAAAGGTGAGCTTAAAATCCCTGCCATTAATGTGAATGACTCCGTGACTAAATCTAAATTTGATAATCTCTATGGCTGCAGAGAGTCTCTTGTCGACGCTATTAAAAGAGCCACAGATGTGATGATTGCCGGTAAAGTAGCCGTTGTTGCGGGTTATGGTGATGTGGGCAAGGGATCTGTAGGATCTTTAAAAGGTCTTGGAGCTCGTATCATTGTGACTGAAGTAGATCCTATATGTGCTTTGCAAGCTTCTATGGAAGGTTATGAAGTGATGACTATGGAAGAGGCCGCACCCCTAGCTGATATTTTTGTTACGGCTACAGGCTGTTGTGACATCATCACTCAAAAACATTTTGAATCTATGAAAGACGGGGCCATTGTTTGTAATATTGGTCACTTTGATGTGGAAATCGATATGGCATGGTTAAATAGCAACTCCAAAACCACTGAAATCAAACCTCAGGTGGATCTCCATACTTTGAAAAACGGAAACCGTATTATTGTTTTAGCTAAAGGAAGACTTGTGAATTTAGGTTGTGCCACAGGACATCCGTCTTTTGTGATGAGTGCGTCTTTCACAAATCAAGTGATGGCGCAAATCGAATTGTGGGAAAACCAAGATAAATACCCTATCGGAGTTTATCGTTTGCCTAAACATCTTGATGAAAAAGTAGCGGCCCTTCACTTAGAGAAGGTGGGAGCCCGTCTTACAACTTTATCGACGAAACAGTCTAAGTATTTAGGTCTTGAAACCGAAGGTCCTTATAAGCCAGAACACTATCGTTACTAAATAGTTTTTGAGGAGGTGGGTTATGGCCCATGAAGAATTTAAAATAATAGGTGTTGTGGGGGCCGGACAAATGGGCTCCGGCATTGCCCAAGTGGCAGCCATGAAGGGCTTTCAAGTCCATGTCTTAGATGTAGCTCAAGGCTCTTTAGATAAAGGTCTGGCCGCAGTTGAAAAATCTCTAAGCCGCCTTGTTAAAAAAGAAAAGCTCAGCGAGGCTGAAAAAATGAAGGCCCTTCAAAATTTGAAGTGGGGGACTGAGGCTCAAAGTCTGTTTGCTGACGCAGACGTTGTGATTGAGGCGGCCACTGAAAACTTAAATTTAAAATTAGAAATATTTAAAAATTTAGATCAAGTTTGCCCAGAAAAAACAATTCTTTGCTCGAATACGTCTTCCATCTCAATCACTAAACTCGCCAGTGCGACCTCTCGTCCAGAGAAGTTTTGTGGCATGCATTTTATGAACCCTGTTCCAATAATGAAATTAGTAGAAGGGATCAGTGGATTGCAGACCTCCAAAGAGACTTTTGAAAGGTTGAAGTCTTTTGCTGAAAACCTAGGAAAAGTTTTCGTAGAGGCTCAGGATCAGCCAGGCTTTGTTGTAAACCGAATTCTTATGCCTATGATCAATGAAGCTGTTTTTGCCTTGTACGAAGGTTTGGCTTCGGCTGAAGATATCGATAAAGCTATGATTCTTGGAACTAACCAACCCATGGGCCCTCTGGCACTTGCTGATTTTATTGGTTTAGACACTTGTCTTTCTATTATGGAAGTTCTCCATGAGGGGTTTGCGGATTCAAAATACAGACCTTGTCCGCTGCTTAAAAAATATGTTGAAGCCGGTTGGTTAGGTCGCAAAGTTAAAAAAGGTTTTTATAGTTATGAGTGATTTCAATTTTGTAAAAATCAGTGAAGCTCAATCCGGTTTGTTTGAGGTTGTGATATCAAGACCTGATGCCATGAATGCCTTAAATCCAGAAGTCTTGGGGCAACTCAGTCGCAGCCTTTTGGATCTAGAGCAAAAAAAAGCTCGAGTGGTGATTTTTTCTGGAGAAGGGCGAGCCTTTGTGGCTGGAGCTGATATTTCTAAAATGAAAGACATGAACGCCGAGCAAGCTCTGGAGTTCTCAAAAATGGGGCACGGGGTTTTCAATCAAATTGAAAAAGCTTCTTTTGTCAGCATTGCCATGGTCAATGGATTTTGTTTAGGAGGTGGTTTAGAGCTGGCTCTAAGTTGTGATCTGATGTGGACACATTCAAAAGCTAAATTTGGTTTACCCGAGGTAGGCTTAGGTTTAATCCCAGGGTTTGGGGGAACTCAAAGACTTCAAAAAAAAGTAGGAGAAACCCGGGCCAAATGGATGGCCCTTTCTGGTGAAATGTTTTCGGCCAAAGATCTTAAGGACTGGGGACTTTTTTGTGAGTTCACCGAGCCTGAAGAGCTAGCAGCCCATGTGATGGGCTGGGCTGAGCGCATCCTTAAAAAAGGACCTTCAGCACAAGCTCATGTGAAGTCCTTGCAAAGAAGTGCCTCTGGGCTAAGCATGGATCAAGGGCTATCTTTAGAGCAAGAGAGATTCTCTGAGATCTTTAAGGGGAAAGAGCACCTAGAAGGCTTGTCTGCATTTTTAGAAAAACGTGAGGCTCAGTTTTAAAATGAAAAACCCAATACGTATTGTTACAGCCGCTTCTTTATTCGACGGACATGATGCCAGCATCAATATTATGAGGCGCATCCTTCAAGACAAAGGGGCTGAGGTGATACACCTTGGGCACAATCGTTCCGTAAAAGATATTGTCCAATGTATTTTGCAAGAAGGGGCCCAGGGTGTGGCTATCTCCTCCTATCAGGGGGGGCACATGAAATATTTTAAATATATGAAAGACCTGCTCAAAGCCAATGGGGCGGATTATGTCAAAATTTTCGGCGGCGGTGGTGGGGTCATTATCCATGAGGAAAAGCGCGAGTTAGAGGCATACGGAATCACTCAGATTTTTCATCCTGAAGACGGCAGACGTCTCGGCCTTGAGGGCATGATCCAAATGATCATAGATGAATGTGACTTTTCTATTTTAGATCAAGCTCAAAGTTTTAAAGCTCCTAAAGAGGAGATCTTAAAAGCCGGTGGGGAGTACGATCGTGATTTAGGGCTGCATATTACAGCCTTAGAGCTTCACAAAAATTCTCCAGTGGATCTACAAAAGATAAATAAAAATTATGAACACAGCAGGACTCCTGTTTTGGGTGTGACCGGAACAGGTGGGGCGGGTAAGTCCAGCCTTATTGATGAGGTGATACTGAGGTTTCGCCAAGCTTATCCTGAAAAAAATATTGCTGTTGTTTGTGTAGATCCCACAAAGCAAAAAACAGGAGGATCTCTTTTAGGAGACCGAATACGTATGAACAGCCTCTCTAGAGGACAGGTGTTTATGCGCTCGCTGGCCTCAAGGGGATCAGGAAATGAAATCTCAAAAGATTTACCTTTAATTTTAGAAGACCTTAAAACCCGTGGCTTTGATTTAATCATTGCAGAGAGTTCTGGGACGGGGCAATCCAGTCATGCCATCACTGAGTTTTGCGATTTGAGCCTTTATGTCATGACCTCTGAGTTCGGGGCGCAAAGCCAGTTAGAAAAAATTGAGATGATCGATTTTGCGGATCTCATTGCCATTAACAAAGCCGACCGACAGGGGGCTTTAGATGCATTAAGAGATGTTAAAAAACAATATGTAAGATCCAGAAAATTGTTTCACCAAGACGTCGAGCTGCCGGTGTTTTTAACTCAAGCCTCTAATTTTTGTGATGAAGGGGTGAACACACTTTTTGAAGGTCTTACAAAAACTCTCACTGGTTTGCAAAAAAACACTTGGGAGCTTACCCCTGAACAATTAGATGAGCTCCGCGCCCAGCCCCAAAGCCAAATTGTGCCCGCCGAAAGAAAACATTATTTATCTGATGTGGTTTCAAAAGTGAAAGCCTATCATAAAAAAACAGCAGAGCTTTGCGTCGATGCCAAAAAACTAGAAGCCATTGAGGTTTTAAAAAAACAAGAGCCTGAGCTTTTAAATTCCACAGATCTTGCAGAGACAAAACTTAAAGAAAGCCTTTTAGATGTTTATGATGATTTAAAATCTTGGGACGACATCTATGATAAATATCAGAAAACAAAATTTGTTTATAAAGTGCGACAAAAAGAAGTTCACCAAAGTTTAAAAAAAGAAAGCCTCAGTGGTACAGCCATCCCAAGGGTGAGCCTGCCTCAAACAAAAAGTTACTCTGAGCTTACAAAGTTTTTAAGAAGTGAGAACCTGCCAGGATATTTTCCCTATACCGCAGGAGTGTTTCCTTTAAAACGTGAGGGGGAAGATCCCACTCGTCAGTTCGCTGGCGAAGGCCCACCGGAAAAAACGAATAAAAGATTTCATTATCTTTCAGAAGGCCAGCCTGCAAAAAGACTCTCCACCGCTTTTGACTCTGTCACTTTGTATGGGGAAGACCCAGATCTGCGCCCTGATATATTTGGTAAAGTCGGCGAAAGCGGAGTGAGCATTGCCACTTTAGATGATATGAAACGCCTTTATGAAGGCTTTGATCTTTGTGCCCCTAAAACCAGTGTGAGTATGACTATCAATGGTCCAGCTCCAATGATATTAGCTTTTTTTATGAACACGGCTATTGACCAAAAACAAGAAAGACTTGAAAAAGAATTAGGCCGCAGCCTGACTGATGAGGAAAAGTCTCAATCCCGTGCTGAAGCTTTAGCCAGTGTGAGAGGCACGGTTCAAGCTGATATTTTAAAAGAAGACCAAGGGCAAAACACCTGTATCTTCTCCATTGATTTTGCACTTAAAATGATGGGCGACATTCAAGAGTACTTTATAAATAACAAGGTTAGAAATTTTTATTCAGTGAGTATTTCCGGTTATCATATTGCTGAAGCTGGAGCCAACCCCATCACTCAATTAGCCCTGACCTTAAGTAATGCTTTTACCTATGTGGAGTATTATAAATCCCGTGGGATGAAAGTCGATGACTTTGCTCCGAACTTAAGTTTCTTTTTCAGTAATGGAATGGATCCAGAGTACGCCGTTTTAGGTCGTGTGGCTCGGCGGATTTGGGCCATCGCTATGAAAGATCTATATGGAGCTGGAGCGCGAGCTCAAAAATTAAAATATCATATTCAAACTAGCGGAAGGTCTCTTCATGCCCAAGAAATCCAGTTCAATGATATTCGCACCACACTTCAGGCTTTGATGGCTGTGACGGATCAGTGCAATTCTTTGCACACAAACGCCTACGATGAGGCCATCACCACTCCCACTGAAGAGTCCGTAAGAAGGGCTCAAGCCATACAGCTGATTATCAATCATGAGCTCGGGCCGATGAAAAACGAAAATTCTCTTCAAGGAAGTTATTTTTATGAGTGGCTCACTGACACTGTAGAAGAATCCGTCTTAAAAGAATTTTTGAAAATCTCAGAACGCGGCGGTGTATTGGGGGCTATGGAAACCGGTTATCAACGCAGCCAAATTCAAGAAGAAAGCATGCACTACGAAACCTTAAAACATGATGGCACCCTACCTTTGATTGGTGTGAATACTTATATAGATCCAGACACTCAAGTCGAAGGTTATGAGCCTCCAAGCATAGAGCTTGCTCGTTGCAGTGATGAGGACAAACAGCTGCAGTATGACCGAGTGAAAGCTTTTCAAAAAGCGAACACGGTCAGGTCCACACCCGCCTTAAAAGCCTTACAACAGGCCGCCTTAAAAAACGAAAATATTTTTGAAGCCCTCATGGACGCCAGCCGTGTCTGCACCCTAGGGCAAATGACGGAAGCTCTCTACAAAGTCGGCGGACAGTATCGCAGGAATTTGTAGCTTTTTAAGTTAAAAGAGAATCTCGCGAAGAACTGGTGATGCTAGAATAAAGTCACTTGCTTAAGTGACTGGGTTTTAGTATTTTTTGTTCCATGGTTTTTCGTTTTTTGGTTCAGAGATTTTTTTAGTTGAAAGTTATTTTTAAATTATTTTTTTTAGTAAGCTGTGTGGGCAGTCTATTCTTTTTGTGGAACTTTGAAGGGCCGCAATCTCAGCGCCTGGCTCAAGATCCAATTTATCGTTTAGCCCTTGTGGGAACCCACGAAGTTGTCAGCCCGTTTGGAGCCATGGATCCTCTGACCTATCGTTTAGCTAGACAGATGTGGTGGCCCCTTTTTTTTAAAAGTATAGATGGGAGCCTCAAGCCAGGTTTAGCTGAATCTTATAGTCTGGACCTTCATAAAAGCCAGGTTCAAATTAAGCTTAAAAAAAATCTTCTTTGGTCTGATGGAACCGAGATAGGTTTAAAAGATTTAAAGTGGTCTATGGATTATGTTCAAGATCCAAAATATCTTTCGGCTCACCTCCGGCCTTTGTTTCGAGCTTTAGAGTCAGTGAAACAGTTGGGGCAAAACACCTATGTTTATCATTTTAAAGAAGGCCAGCTCAACTATGAGAACTTTGTGTCCTTCGTCACCCAGTGGATCCTTCCCGTTCATGCTTATGGTCCCGGAGGATTTGAACCTCTGCCCAAACCTTCAAAGTTTATCACCTCCGGCCCTATTCAAGCCTCTTACAAAGCAGACCGTCGCTTAGAAATAATCTGGGCTCCTGATGAGCAACTTCAGGCTCTGAAGCTCTCACCTCCAGCTCAAAAACATCCTGTATTAGTTAAATTTTATTTAGATATGAATGATGCTTTGAGGCGTCTGAATCAAAATCTTTTAGATGGAGTTTGGGGGAGTGTGGAGCCACAGAATAAAACAAACCCGAGTTCACTTCTTGGGCTGCGCCAACAGGAGTGGGTTTTGGGTTTCAATCAGTCTCACTCTTCGGGGGGAGAGCTTCGAGTGGCTTTGTTGTCTGAATTCCCCTGTGAACGCATTCCTGTTTTTTTACCACAGGCTGAAGCTTCTGGATTTTGTCTGCAAGCCCAGGCTTTAGGCCAGAAGAAAAAACTGAAATCAGAAGAAAAAATAAAACTTATTTATACTAGCCCAGCGATGCTGCCTCTTCTGAGCCTGTGGAAGCAGGCCTTAGCCTCAAAAGGGATAGATCTGGTTTTGAAACGCAAAGTTCAATTTAAACAGCAGCTTAAGTCAGAGAAATGGCATATTTATTTCAGTGAGCAGCCGAGCTTGGGGGCTTATAGCCCTCCACTATGGGGCCTTTGGGGGTGTGGGGGTGTTTATAATGCTTTGAAAATATGTGTGCCTGAAATCACCGAGCTCCTCGGGCAAGTGAGCTCTATTTGGACCCCATCAAAGCGCTATAAAATAGGTCAAAATATATACAAGCTTCTTCTGGAGCAGAGACTGGCAGGGCCTGTGTTGGAATTTAAGTCTGAAGGAATTTACCTCAGCTCAAAGCCTCCCCATGAGATTTTTCAACTTTTAAGGCTCTGACAGAGTCTTAACAAAATTTATTTACTTTAAATTGACCTGTCACAGCTTTAAAACCTTGTGTATATACAACTCGTCAGGACTTTAGGCTTCTAGAGGCCTATATTTTCATGTTGGAACATATTATCATACAAAAGTAAAAACCGATTAGGAGGAATACATATGAGAAGTGCAATTATGAAATCTATGGCCGCAGCAGGCTTTTTGCTCGGTAGTTTAAGCGCAAGTGCGACCCAAGTCCCTGAGTTTTTTCACCAACCAGAAATGGGAAAAGGAAGAGTTCAAGTTGAAGCTGGATACTCAATGAGCGAGCTTGAAGACACGGGTGTTTATTCTTCAGAAGTAAACTCTGTTCCTATTAATGTTTGGGCCGATTGGGGATTGAGTCACAGTGTAGCTCTTAGGGTAGGTTTAAATTCACAAAATTTTAAAGATGTTACAACTACAGATCTAGGTGTTGCAGTTCCTACAGCTGAAGAAAATGGAATTGACTTTGTACGTGTTGATCTTATTGGTCACCATGCTTTCGGCATGATGAATTTTCATTATGGACTTGAAGGTCAAATCACTATTGATAAGGACAAGGGTGGAGTTTCTCCTCTTATGGATTCAGATCACTTCTTTACACCTTACATTGGTGTGAGTGGTCATTTTGGTCCTGTTATGGCGGGTTTAAGAGCTGATTTCAGGTCTTTTAATACAACTGGAAACGATTGGTATAAGGCCGACAATTATGGTGTAACAGTTTTTGGTGAGTTCATGATCGGAGACATGGGGCTTGTTGGATTATCTGTAGATTGGGAAGTTAACCCAACAAGTCTAGTGGCTAACAACGGTGACCTTACTGGAAAGCTTTATGCTCGTTTAGCAGTTGCTGAAAACTTAGAAGTTGTTCCAAGTGTAGATTACTCTATACTTTTGGAAGACGGAGACACTCTTGATACTGATTTAAGAATCAATGCTTTATTAGGTGTTCGTTACCACTTCTAATCTACAAGAGAGATTTAGTTCTAACGTCAGAAAGCCTCACATTTGTGAGGCTTTTTTTTTAAAATTATCTCATCAGAATTAAAGCTATTTCAAAAAACAAGGGGAACTATGCTTTTTCTGGCAGAATATATTGATGGAATTATTCAGGTGTGTGTGGGGATTTATTTTATCTGGTATTATCGAAATCGGAGACATAACTTAAAGCCATTTTATCAAAAATTCTTTAAGTATGCTGGCCCACTATTAGTCCTTATTGGATCAATACTGATTTTGGTCAAAGCCCTATCTTAAGTAGAGCTAGCATATAATATCTCTTTGGATAGGCTTGCGACCCTGCTTTTAAAAAAAGTAGCCTAGATTTGCTCCTGCTCTATAAAAAAAATCCATGTTGGATGAAGTTTAAACTTTGTTTATAAACCTCTTTGGACTTCATGATATTTGTGTGGTTCAAACCTAAAACTAAATGGTCTGTCATGCCCTCAAGTTTTGTACTTTCGACTGTGACCTTTCCGTCGTGTGGAGTGTTGCCCATGATTGATTTTAGAATTCGATCTAAGAACGAAACCTCGTCTCCGGCGATAATACCCAGTTGATAATCAAAAGCTCCGCCGAGTTGATTTGGGAGGCTGTCTGCATGTGAAGAAAGCTGTGCTCCTGCGGGGCCATTCCAAAGTTCAATAAAATCATAATTACCCAGTTTATCAATGAGTGCAGAGCCCTTGTTAGGCGGGGCAAGCATCACAACTCGACCCAATTTTTGAGGCACTTCTATTTTTTCTAGGTAATGCCTGAGTATAATGCCACCTAAAGAGTGAGTGACAAAATGAACTTTTTTAAACTGTTTTTTACTACACTCCTCTAAAGCCTCGGGAATCAAGGTTTGAGAGAGCTCTTCAATGGGAGCATAATTAAATCTGTAACCTATGTTCACAGTATGAAAAGAATTTTTTTTGAAAAACCTTCTGATTCCACTCATTGAGTAGGAAGTGCGCGCCATACCATGGATAAAAATCACACAATCTTGAGCCTGTAGCTTTGAACCCAAAAGAAATACCCCCAAGATAAACATTGCCTTTATCATAAATCTTCCCCCCAGAAGTTTTAAGACAAACCCGATCTTTTAAAACCAAGCGTATAATAATGTTAGCGTGTGAGAGAACTTTAGGAAAAGATCTGGTATGTCATCCAAGCTAGAGTGTAAGCTGCGAAGAGATAAACTATAAAGATCATGGTGACACTGAATTTTTTTGGGAGCTCTTTTTTCAAAATGGCTAAAGTCGAAACACATTGTAGAGCAATGGCAAAAAAGACAATAAGTGCTAAGCCCGAAGCCCAGGTTAGTGACTGACTTTGGATGAGGAGTTCTTTTAAGGCCATAGGGTCATCATTTTTGCTGCTATAAATTGTAGATAGTGTGCTTACAAAAGTCTCCCTGGCTAAAAATGAGGTGAGCAGCGCCACGCCATGCTCCCAAGCTAAACCCAGGGGTTCCATCAAGGGGGTGAGCCAACGTCCCATGCGGGCTAAGTAGGATTCTGAGAATTGAGTCTGACTGAGTGGGAACTGTGCTAAAAACCAAAGCCCTAGGTTTGCAAAAAAAATCATGGGTCCTGCGTCTTTAATAAACTGAATGCAAACCTTAAAAGAGGTTTTGGCAATATTAAAAAATTCAGGCCATCTGTAACTAGGAAGCTCCAAGATAAAAGGATCTTGGCCTTTGTTGGGTATTAAAGTTCGACTGAGTAAAAAACTGCCAATGAGGGTGAGAGTAATTCCAAATAAATATAAACTTAAAAAAGCCAAACCTTGAGATCCGAAGAGTCCCCCTAAATAATAAATAGGGGGTATAAACATATAAATTAAAAGTGCATAAACGGGGAGCCTCGCTGAGCAGACCGTTAGCGGCAGGCAAAGCATCGTTATCCATTTTTCTTTTTTGGATTTGATGGACTTAGCGGCTAGGATCCCAGGGATGGCGCAGGCATGGGAGCTCAACAGCGGTATAAAACTCTCTCCGGATAATCCAAAAAATCTCAAACTCTTATGGCAAATAATTGTGGCTCTGGCTAAGTAGCCCGAAGCCTCCAAGCATTTAATTATAAAAGTAAGAATAAAAATCTGAGGTGTGAAAATAACAAAAGCTCCAAACCCCGTGATGATCCCATCGATAAAAAAATTAGCCCAGAAGCCCTCTCCTAAAACTCCGGCCACGCCTTGAGAAATTCCAGACAAGCTCCATTCAATGGCGTCCATAAAAGGGCTAGACCAACTAAAAATAGATTGGAACAAGGCCGACATTATAAAAATAAAAAATACACTTCCCCAAAGTGGAGAGAGTAAATACCGATCCAGCCTCGTGCTATTTTTTAATGCAAAGCTTGAGGTGGGTGTTAACTTGAGTGAGCTCAAGTTATTTTGGATTGATTCTAGATCTTCAATTGACAAATTGGGGAAAGTATCCAGGCTGAGCAAGTTCATTTTGAGTTCAGTGAGATTCTTTTTTGTAAGGGCAGAGACAAAATGACAAGGGCGTTTTAAAATGGACTCAATTTCATTTTGAGGTAAATTTATTTTATTGAGTTCCAGCTCGTCGATCATATTAAAGACAAACTGAACTTTGTTGATATCAATAGAAAGTTTTTTAATTAAAGTGAGAGCATTTATGAGGCCTGACTTTAATTTTAGAGCCTCTATCACATAGAGAAACCCCGTGTCTGCGTTTTGGGTTTGGCTGGCTTTGCTTAAGGCCAGTTTTTCGTCATCAGAGAAAACTTCACTGGAGTAAAAGCCAGGTAGATCGATAAGTTCAATCTGTGAGCCTGGGATCAAAGCTTTGTTCTCAACTGTGGTGGCCCCACTATAGTTGGCCACTTTTTTTTCTGATTCTGTGAGTCTGTTAAATAGAAGTGTTTTACCACTATTGGGCTTACCCAGAAGGTAATATCTTTGAATCATGGGTTAAGGCCTGAATCAGGTCTGAGTGTGTTCCGTAGAGCTTTCATTTTTTTGAAATAATCCCCTTTAGAAACTTTGTCTTTGTCCACTTAGATTTAAAATTGGAATTGTAAACCCTGTAAGGTGTGGACAGGTTTTAGGGAAGCCTTCTTTAAGCTTTAAGGCTTTAGCTGACTTCAATATTTTGGGCCATCTCGCGGCTTAATGACAAAAGACTTTCACCCACTTGATAGACTCGTGGCCCACCGAAGGCCGTCACAAACAAGCAGGTCACATCAGTCAGTTGAGAAAACCCCATATCTGAAAGTCTTTGGCTTATTGCTTTATCAAGTCCAAGTTTAGAAACTTTGGCATGTTGGTTTGGGTTAAGATCCCATAATGTCATAAAAAAAACCCCGCTTAAAAAATAAATTTATTGGGACAAAAGTCTTATAGTAGAGGCTATTGGGGCCTCTCTCAGCTTGTGTTCATCATAAATCCAATGGGAGTATGAAATCCAATTTTTTCATTAAAACTTTTAAAGTTGAAAACGTATTGACACCCAAGGGGGCTTCAGTAATCTCAGCATTGTGGATAAAGTACAACATTATTTAAGTAAAGACTCGAGAACTGGAATACTGATGGTAGATGCCACAGAGTCCTTAAAAACCATTGTAGAGCAGCAACAGGCTCTTCCTCCCGCAGCCATTCATTTGGGGCAGGCTCTCATGGGGCTGTGGCTCCTTCAAGGTCAAAGGGCCAAGCTCAAACACCCGACCCTAAGTCTCTCCTGGAATAATAGGGGGCCTTTTGGGCAGCTCTATGCAGACTCCCAAAGTTTGGGGCAAGCCCGTGTGATGATTCATAATCCTAAGCATTACAATGATGAGACTATCGAGATTCCTCTCGGAGGTGGCGAGCTTCAGGTCATTATATGGACAGGGGGAAAGAGGCGACAAAGCTTAGTCAGTTCTCAAGGTGATGTGGTTACGGATCTCCTAGAATACCTTGATACTTCTGAACAGAGACGCTGTGCCTTGGGTTTGTATGTGAAACAAGTTTGGAATGAAAAAACAGAGAAAGTTGAAATTCAAAAAGCCATGGGTTATCTCCTTGAGATTCTCCCCTTTGATGGCGGGGTCGATTCAGATTTAATTGCTGATTTTTGGGAGAGCACACTTGCTGATCTCGGACCCCTAGGGGAGTGGGGACTTAGAGATGAACATGTTTTTGAGGATATGTTGGCTTCACTTATGGGGACTTCGGATCTTGCTTATTTAATTGGGGAATACCCCGTTAAGTTTGAATGTGCATGTTCTAAGGATCGTGCGGAAAAAGCCTTAACTTTAAGTTTAAACGAAAACCCAGACTCTGAAATGGCAAAATCCCGTGAAGTAAAATGTGAATTTTGTGGCAAGACTTATGAATTCAAATAAGTTTAAAAAAAAGAGAGACTATGAATTTTATTTACTTACAAATTTTTTTAATTTTTATTTTAGGATTTAGTTTTCTAAGTCTGAAATTTTTGTCCAACAGTGATGTTTTAGCTAAATTCACGGCGCTCTCCACAGGTTTGATTTTGGGATTAGTTTTTTTGGAGTGGCTGCCTGAGGTTCAAGCATCGGGATATGGGGCTTTTCCACTTTTAGGCTTGGGGTTAATTATTTTCTTTGAAATTTTTATTTCTCCTTTTTTAGACCGGATATGGCCTGCCGGTGAGACGGAAGAGACTTGTGAACACTCAGGTTTAAAGCACTCTCGCCCCAACCACGTAGAGCACAGCCATCACCAAATGTCTCATAGCGCGGCTTGTTCTGCCGTAGGTTGTTTAATGGTGTGTTGTTTTTTTGATGGGTTCAGCCTGCAATCAGTGGCTCAAGATATGAGTTGGGAATCTGTTGTTGGAGTCTTGAGTCTTGGGGTTCATTTGCTGCCAGATATGCTAGCGGCCACAGCGATTGCTTTATCAAGCGGTTTAAAAGGAAAATCTATTTATGTTCTTGTAGCTCTGTACCTAAGTGTGACCCTAGGATCTTTAATGAGTTACGGTCTAGCTGAGTTTGGAGCCTTTGGTGAATTGCCTTTAGCACTAAGTGTAGGCGTGATCTTATATGTGGCTTTAGTTCACTTATTGCCACAAATTTTCAAAAAATCATGGCACTTCTGGATCTTTGTTTTCGGAATTGGATTGGTAGCAGCCTTTCATTAAAAAAGGCAACTCTTTTAAGACCTACTCAACGGTCCTCGGCAAATTTTTAAACACTCAATTCAAAATCTCTAAGGACATCATTTAATGAAGTTTTCGTGTCTGTGCTTGGAGTTCTTTTTCCAATCATTAAAGCACAAGGCAAAGAGTAGTCTCCAGCGGGGAATTTTTTTATGCGAGTGCCTGGGATAATCACTGCATTCTCGGGGACCTCACCTTTGAGCACTGTTTCTACTGGTCCTGTCACATCTAAAATAGGTGTGCTTTTAGTAAGTGTGACACCTGCCCCAAGGACGGCTCCTTTTTTTACACGCACCCCTTCGACAATAATACAGCGAGACCCAATGAAGGCATTATCCTCAATGATGACAGGGTCGGCCTGGGGCGGTTCAAGAACTCCGCCTAACCCTACGCCTCCGGAGAGATGTACGTTTTTACCTACATAAGCACAAGAGCCTACTGTGGCCCATGTATCAATAAGACTGCCAGAACCCACAAAAGCTCCAATGTTGATGTAAGAAGGCATGAGGATCGCACCTGACTCAATATAAGAGCCATATCTGGCTAGGGCTTGGGGAACCACACGTACACCTTCACTTCCTGTCCATTTTTTTAAAGGGATTTTATCAAAAAAAGTAAATTCACCACTTCCCATGGCCGTCATTTTTTGAGTTTTAAAATAAAGCAGTATCGCTTTTTTGACCCAAGCATGTATAAGCCACTCACTGTTTTTTTGCTCCACAACTTGTAGCTCACCCTGGTCTAGCATTTTGAGGGATTGGTTGATATGATTTAGATCCTCAGCCGTAAGTTCCGCTTTAGGTTTGTCATAAATTTTTTCAATTTCAGTTTGTAAAGTCATTAGCACTAATCCTATTTATAGTAAGTCGTCTTGTTATTAAGTCACGTCATTGTAATTTCTGAAAAAAATTTAGGCTTAAATTAAAAAAAATTGAAGATACAAAATTCTTTGACCTAAATGTTCGGTGTTCTGGATGAGGCGTGAACATTTTATTTAAGTATTGTAACTTAGGTCTAAAGACTCTCTGACTGCGGGTACGTGTGTCTGAACTACAGTTTCAATATCTAAATGTCTTTCTATTTCTAAAGTGATAGTGGGAATGTTTTGGTCTAATCCTGTGAGTGTGCCCAAGCTTCCTGGTGTGGGATAGCCTATGTCATCAGTAATAATATAGCCTAGCTTTTGACTTAAGTTTAAGGCCAGAGGGTTGCAGTCCCCATTGACATTCACTAAGGGCTTCCAGCTATGAAGGCTCAAAATCATTTTATAATCATGTGATTTTAAAAGCTTCATTAAGCCTTGGTTTTCTGGCTCACTTGAGGCTTTTGAGCCTGGAAAATATTTCACTTTTGTAAACTCGGGAGACCAATCTTTTGTTGGAAGATTGCGGTTTAAATCCACCCCTAAAACATTTTGTCTAGTTTTGTTGAGGACTCCATCAATATTGAGTTGAGGAACTAGGGTGACGCTATAGCCTAGGGGAGGAGATTGGATAAAGCTTTGATAAAGTCCCCAAGCACAGGCCACACCTTCGATCTCGTCGCCGTGGACTCCACCTATAATTAGGATGTGTTTTGAAGATGTCCCAAACTCAAAAGAGGTCAGGGGTAAACCGGATCGACTCTGTCCAAAAATATCAGTTTTCATGTCTGTGATGGGACAACAACGAGGGGCTATCGCCAAGTAAACTTGTGTCATCCTTTTTTCTTATTTTTGGCTAGGAGAGAGGCCTTCCTCATCATCTTCTACCTTCGGTGCTAGACTCCCTTTGAGGATGCGGCGCATCCTCAAAAGGAGTCTAGCACCGAAGTGGTGTAAAAGTTGGAGTATGGTTGAGTTTAATACTATTAATCCTGAAACAGGCCTGGTGTTGAAAAGCTATTTTCAATCTAGCCCTTTGGAAGTCGAGAGTCTTATTCTAGAACTTGGTCTTGCTCAAAGAGGCTGGGCTCAAGAGACTTTATTGGAGCGTCTTGAGTTAATGAAAAAGCTTAGGGGTATTTTACAAGAGTCTTTGTTCGAGCTCGCTCATATCATAAAAGCTGAAATGGGAAAGTCTTTAAAAGAAGCTGAAGCTGAAGTCAAAAAATCCTGCGAGCTCATTGAATTTTATGTTTCTCATCCTCCAGAGTTTAGACTTGAAAAGTCAGACGAGATTCATCTCTATCAACCCCAAGGAATATTATTAGGTGTTATGCCTTGGAACTTTCCAGTTTGGCAAATTCTACGTTTTGCAATCCCTAACCTTATAATGGGTCATGGCGTATTAGTTAAAGCTTCTGAAACAGTGGCAGAGACGTCCTTGTTCTTAGAAAAAGTATTTTCTAAAGCATTTGAGAAGTTAGGTCACACTCCTTATAAAAATATTTTTTTAGAGCACGAGGATGTGGAGTCTGTGATTGCCCATCCTCTAGTTTCAGGAGTGAGTCTCACTGGAAGTGTAAGAGCTGGGAGAGTCATTTCCCAAATTGCTTCTAAATATTTAAAAAAATGTGTTTTAGAGCTTGGTGGCAGCGACCCTGTTTTAGTTTTTGATGATGTAGATGTTTCTGAAGTGAGTCTTGAAATCGTAAAAGGCCGAATGATGAATATGGGGCAATCTTGTATTTCTCCAAAACGAATTTTAATTCATGAAAGTATTTTTGAAAATTTTAAAACTCAACTGATTGCAGATTTAAAGTCTTATCTTTTAAGGAGCACTCCAAGGCCTTTGGCTCGTAAAGATCTTAAAGAGGGACTTCAAAAACAGGTAGAGGACTGCATCAATCAAGGGGCGAAAATTATTTATGAGTCTGGTATTGAGCACAGCTCCTCAGCTTATTTCAAACCCTTGATTCTTGAGCAAAGTTCAAAAAGTTTAGCTCCTGACACAGAGCTATTTGGACCTGTGATTTCAATACAGTCTTTTTCATCTGTGGATGAGGCTCTCAAGATTGCTAATGAAAGTGTGTTTGGTTTGGGCGCGAGCGTTTATTGTAAAGATCAAGGAAAGGCCTTAGGTGCCGCAGAAAAAATCAAATCCGGAATGGTAGCGATAAATCAAATACTAAGAAGTCGACCTCAAACTCCTTTCGGGGGAATTAAAAACTCAGGCTATGGTAAAGAGTTGGGTATGGAGTCTTACTATGAATTTACAAATCATAAAATAATAAGTCTCTAGAGCAAGGCGTGTCTCAAATTCGACATTGTGGCTTTAAAAAATTCAGATCGTATTCAACTTAAGTTTCAACTCAAGTGAGCGCAGGCCGAATAAACTTTTACGTAGCCTGAGCCTATATATAAATTTGTGAAGGAGAGTCATGTTTAATTTGGTATGGGATGGGATTTCTAGCGCTGGATCGAATTCGGGACACGTTGTAGTGAGAAGCTTAAATTTTATGAGTTCATGTTTGAAGCGGTAAGTTGTTTTATGGCGCGCAGCTCGCTGGCTAAATCTCCGTTCATTTTTTGTAGGGATTCAATGCGGGCTTCATGTTGTTTCAGTCTTAAGTCTTTTTGGTTCCATAAAAACTCAAAATCTTCTAAGCGTTTTTCCAAAGTTTCTTTTTGCTCTGTTAAACTTTGGTTTTCCCTGTGAGAAAGACTCCAGGATTTTTTAAGCTCATGATTATCCGTTTTTTCGAGTTTATTTTCTTCGCTCAAACGTTTGATCTCTTGTTTGAGCTCTTCAATGTGTTTACGGTGGTCCTGGGATTCGTCAATCTTTCGGTTTTGGACTTCAATGAGTTGGTTCTCAATTTTAGCTTTATCTGTCATTACAGATCTTAGGCTCAAAGCCTGGTCCTTAAAGTGGTGGTTTTCTTCAAGCATTTTTTCATACTTCTCTTTCCAGATTTTGAGCTGTTCATTGTGCTTGAGTGTTAAATTTTGGTAGCGCTCTTTGATGTCTTGGCTGAGCTCTGTAAGTTTATTTTGCATCTCACTATTTTGAGCGAGCTGTTGTGCTTTTTCTTTTTCCCCTCGGTCTAAATTGTCCTGAAGACTTTTGTTGTGGGCCATGAGGCGTTCCATCTCAGGTTTGATCTGGGTGCGCACTTCTTTTTGGATTTCTAAGAGTTTTGTCTGTTTGATTTTATAAGTTTCCACCTCGGCCTGGAGTTCATGAATTTTATGATGCTTGGCCTTGAGCTTTTCTTCTAGACTTGTAAACTGTGTTTTTAGTTTTTGAGTATATTCAGACTGCTCATTGATACGGTCAGAAGCGTGTTTGTATTTTTCAGAGATGATTTCGTACTTATCGATTAAGAGCTTAAGGTCTTCGTTTTTTTGGGCCAAAAGGGGTTCATGTTCCAGGTTTTTTTGTTCCAACTCCTGATTTCTGCGGAGCAAAACAGTCAGTCTTGCGTTGAGATCTTGTGTAAACCCTAGCAGTGTCTCAAGAGAGGGGTTGGTTTCTTTCAGATCTGCCATTTTTGGTAGTGAGTTGGATTCTGGGTTCATATCCTTTAGTTTCAGGATAAAAGTCCTGAGGGTCAACAGCCGCCTGTCTGGTTGTCTAGTTTTAGACCTCTGTTATTAGGAAGATGAAAGGAGCATTTTGTTGACAGCTCATCCAGGGTTGGGGAGTTTCCGGTGTGGAAAAATGACTTAATAATACAATAAGGAGCTTTAATGAAAAATCTCGTTTTAATTTTAATTTGTGGATTTATGCTAACCCCCTCTTATGCAATAAAGGTCCAAAAGTTAAAAGCTGAAGTCAAAACACTGATGGGAATGGTGGATTTTCCAATGAGTGTTTCTAAAGCTGATGCCATTGAAATTGGTCGATTTGTGAAGAAAAAACTGAACTCAGATGAAATTATTGTAAGACAAATTTCACCAAAAAGCTTCGGCCTAGCTTTAAAGACAAAGTGCCCTGGTGAACTTGATGCTTTTTGGAAACAGCTGAAAGCTAAAGTCACAAAGAAATTTGGAAAAAAAACTATTGCCCCATGGAATATGGCCGATGAAATTACTGTGATTAAGTAATCTAACTGGGCTCTGATATCTAGAACATGCCCCCTCTCAATAACGAGAGAACCTCCCAGCAGAAGTAATGTTTGTAAGCTAAAAAAAACATTATCAGTAACCAAGAAGACCTCAGGCCAAAGCCTTGAGGTCTTATGTCTTAGCAGATTTTTATAAAGGTAAGATTTCTTGATTTGTGAATTCACATCTAGTTTCGGATTGACCTGGACATATTAGTTTTTCAGCTGTGAGCAAGTTCAAAGAAGCAAAAAAATACTCTAAGTTGTTCATTGCTCTTAATTCACTTAAATCTGTGAGTTTGTTGTCAGTCACATTAAGCGTTTTAAGAGATGTAAAGTTTGCAATCACTCCAAAGTGACTGAGTTTATTGTCTGAAAGATCAAGAGTCTCCAAAGCAGGAAAGGCTTCTGCGGAGACTTCACTAAAGGCTGAAGCTCTTAGTCCATTTTGTTGAAGTTTAAGCTCTTTAAGCTGAGGGTTAATTCCTCTCGCAGCAAGACTATTAAAATTATTTCTATTGGCTGAAACATCCAGGCTTTCAAGCTCTTCCATGAATGTAATATCTATTCTTGGAATTCTGTTGCCACGTAAATTTAAATTTTTAATTCCTGTTTTATAAGTCACAAACCTAGGGTTTTCGATTGAGTTAAAAAATAGATTCAGAGATTCTAGGTTCTTTAAGTTTTCTAAAACTTCAATAGACACAATGTTGTTTCGCGAAAGATCTAAATCTTTTAGATTGGTTAAGCCTTGAAGAAAACTGATATCATGAATGTCTAGTGATTCCAGGCTTAAAGCTTCAAGGTCTTTCATTTCTCCAATGAGAGCTAAAGAAGTGAGCTTAGCGTGAATTCTGTTTATGAAAATACGACTATGAGTTTCATCGCGTATGACAAGCTTTTTAAGTGGAAGTGCTTTAATACTCTTGATATCAAGAGTTCCAATACTGATGTCTAGCTCTGTAAGTTGAGTTAGTTTTTCAAGACCCGAGTAGCTGCTTCCTTGTGTGGTGGTCACAGTTAAGCTCTCTAAATTTTTAAGTGCAGCAAGTGGGGCGAGATCATAAGAATCATTAGGAGTTAATCCTGATAACACCAAGTTTAATTTTTTAAGACCAGAGACCTGAGAAAGATCATCCATTGGTTTAGGAGTTTGAGCAGAGATTTCGACATGAATCTCCTCGAGGGACGGGATATCTTTTAATTGCTCAATTAAGATTGAACTTGTGCCCACAATGTTTAGACTTTTTAAGTTCAGTTTATTTAAGGCGTTCAAACTCAATAAATCTTTTTGGTTTTGAAGGTTTATTTCTTCTAACCAGTCCATTGTCTCGAGTGGGGCTAGGCTGAGGATGTCTGGGTGTATAAATCTAGAAGTTCAAAGCTTTTGATTTTTTTGTGATGAGAACCCCCTCTTTACAGGTTAAGGGAGCTGCAATTCCGATATGTCTAGAATTTAGAATACTCCCAAAAGTTGCACGTAGGGTCATTTTATCCTGAGCGTTCACATTGTGCTGTTTTTTACACAAATCGAGAAACTCTTGTTCTGTTGCATTTGCGGCTTGGGAAAAAGGTATACTAAAATAAGCAAAATGGATTTCATATCAATCTCCTTCAAAAAAGCTTCCAGTATTAAAAAGCAATAAGATGAGAATATGTCTTATCTTTAAAGAAATATAATATACACAGCACATGACTGTAATAACAAGGATTTATGATAAAGCTCAGATCAAGATGCTGAAAGGATTTTTGTAGGTTTTGTGTGCAAAACTTAAGCTTGTTGGGCTTACAGCAGAGCGGGGCATTTGAGCCACTCTGCTTTTAGATCTTTTAATAATTTCATAGATGAGACCTTCATATATTTGTACCTCACTCAAAGTAGAGCTTGTGTGGTCTCATCAAAATTTACTACAATGATAGTATAAGGAATCGATAGAGAGTCCTTATGTTTTGCGTTAACAGAGGGTGTTCATGAACGATAAATCTATTTTTTCTCAGATCTTTTATAGATTTCATTGATCACACCTACAATATTCTCATTCAGGACTTTGCGTCCTTTAAGATACACAGCAGGTGTGCCTCGCACTCCGATTTTTTGAGCCAATTCAATTTGTTTTTTAATATTGGTGTAGTCTTTTTTAGCCACGCAGCTTTTTAAAGAGCTCATGTTTAAAGACTCTGCTACAGCTGCTTTACCGAGACCTTCATAAAAGTATTTTTTAAGTCCGTCCAGGTCTTTCATGTGTCGACCAATTTGTTGTTGGTGATCAAAAATATAATCATGAACACCCCAGCCTTGTTTTTGTTTTTCTGCACACTCCGTGGCTAATGTAAGAAAGCAAGAGGCTCCCGTTTTTTGTTCAATATGAGGGTTGCACTCTCCATCTAATGGAAAGCTATAAAACTTAAACTGAACATTGGGCTTAGCTATGGGTGCACCAGTTTCAACATCTTTAGGGTTTAAGAAATCTTTAAACTCTCTGTAAGTTCGTCCGCAAAAACCACATAAGAAGTCTGCAAACTCAACGATTTCAAAATCAGGATTGGAGCCTTTTGTGGCCATTAAAGGAGCTACTTTTGTGAAATCTCTCAGGCTGGATTCTGTCCAGTCTTTAATGAGTTCATTATATTTAGAATCACTCACGTCAGGTTGAAAACTTGCTTTAAAAGACTGTTGTAAAATGAGGGTTGCCACAGGAATTCCTAGGACTAAAATCCAGGGAGTGCCAAACTCTAAGAAATTGTTTTTAAAAAATTGAGAGACCCAGTTTCCTGTTGAAACAGTATGTTTTGTCAGCCAGAGAGCCAACCCAAAAATAAGGGCGCTCAGGGCATAAAGCAGCATGCAAAAAAGACAGTAAACGCTCATTTGTGTGATTGAGATCACAAACATGATCAGGCTCATGAATAATGAGAACCCGGTTAAGGCTCTTAACCACAAAGCCCAATTCTCTTTTTTATTATCTGTCGCAAAGAGGTGGCCCAGGATAAAAAAGATTAAAAACAAGTGAAAAGCGGCTCCCCAAATGGCAAGGGGGAGGCCTAAGAACTCGCTATAACCGCTAAGTGAAACTTTAGCACAATCAAAAGTGTCATTAATAGAGCAAAGGGACCCTGCAGGACCTCCGGATTTAGCCTGAAAGTGGGTCACTCCCAAATAAATATGAACCATAGAGGCTAAAGCGATAACAAATGCAGTAATATATGATTTCTTGACTAGACCCACTTTTGAATACTCCTTCGAAAAAAAAATGTCACTCTAAAAGAAAAATACTAGCAGATAAATACAGAGGTGGGAAAGTGTCCAGCGGTCTGAGAAAACCACAAGGTTTAATAAAGCTAATTTATTCACTATAAATAGGATTTACTGGCTTAAACACCAGTCCTTTTGTTGTGTCTTCTTCAAGATGTCTTAAAATAGGAGTCAGATGAAAAAAAACTGGATCCACACCCGGAGAGATTTTCTCTCAGTCATTAAAGATGAAATTTTATGGATAGAAGGTGAGCCTTCAGAATCATTGAAGAGCTATCAAAAAGAATATTCAAAAATGTTTCAGGGCCTTTGGTCCGCCGCGACTCCTGAGGAGCTTAAAAATAAACTCAATGAAGTGGATTTGGTTTTAGGTGGAGATTTTCATGCCTTTGGCCAGTCTCAGCGGAGCCATTTGCGTCTTTTAAGAGAGTTAAAAAGGCCCTTTGTTCTGGCTCTTGAAGTTGTGAACTCTGAAGATCAACTGCTCTTGGATAAGTACCTCAGTCAGGAGATCAGTGAAGAGCTTTTCTTACAATCAATGGATTGGGACTCAAGATGGGGCTTCCCATGGGAGCCTTATAAGAAACTCATTGATTATGCTTTATCGGTTGGAGCTCAGGTTATAGGTGTAAATTTAAAATCTGAAACAGATTTAAAATTAAGAGACCAGCATGCCGCACATATTTTGAACCCCGTCTTAAAGTCTAAAACCCCTCAAACATTGGTTTATTGCATTTATGGGGACCTTCATTTAGCAGATGAGCATTTAATATATTATATAGATAAAGAGGGCATAGAAAGCCTTAGACTTTGCCTTAATCCTGGTAAGCTCTATTTTGATTTAGCAGAACGGGGATTAGAAAATGAGATCGATGTTTTAAAAAAAGGGGAATCCTTATACGCACTTCTAGATAGCCCTCCATGGGTGAAGTGGCAAAGTTATTTGATTAATTTAGAAGAAAACGAAGACCAGTTTATGGATGAAACTGAAGGCTATGACGAGAGCTTGGATTTTTCAGATCTGGTGAGTCAGTATATCCGGATCATTGAGACTGACCTAGGACTTTTTATTCCGAGAGATCGCCTGAGCGTGTATCTCGCATCAGAAGTCCGAACCGGAGAGCTTTACGAATCTGAAGAGAATAAAGCCTTAAGTCAAAAAATAGAAAGTTTAATTATTACCGAAAATAGTTTTTATTTACCCACCCATGAGATGCTTTATCTTAGTCGGCCTAGTGTAAATCAAGGCTCTCTTTTGGCTGGCTGGTATGTTCATGGAATTTTATCCGAGAGAAAAGAAGATTTCCTAGCAGACGCAAATAATAGGTTTCAGTCCATTTGGGTGGAGGCTATAGGGTTTTTCTTAAGTAAATTTATCAATCCGGAGCGCAAAGCCCCTAGGGAAGAGGGCTTGCAGCAAAGATTAAGGAAAGCTCACCCTCAAGATGAAGGCTATAAAGCTCTGACTTTTGTCTTAGATTATAGACTCAAAGAAATTATTTATGCTCACTCAGGGGGTGACTTTAACCCAGATCTAGAGAATTTAAGTTGGATTGAGAGCTTTGAGGCCTTTCGTGTAATAGGTGAAATGCTTGGTGAAAGATTATTTCAATCCTATAGTCGAGGCCAAACGACGCCGGCCACTCTTATGAATTACCTTTCCATTCCACTAGAGTCCAAGAGGTTTAATGAAATCTATAAGTTTATTATTAAAACTTTAGAGGTCCAGTAGTCAGTTCTTTTGTTTGTAGAGTAAAATAAAATATGGAATTTTTTCAACAAAGCCGGGATCCTGAAATTTGGGTCGTCCAACGTTTTGATAAAAAAAAGCAGCAATGGCTGTCGTTACCACCGGTGAGCTTAAAATCTTTAAAAGAGCAACTTCAGAGAAGTGAGTTAAGAGATCAAGATTTTTGCTGGAAGCCTGGCTGGAAGGCTTGGAAAAAAGTTTCGAATCTTAATTTCGAGTCTTATCAGGTTCCTCAAACATTCATTGAATCTAAAAAACAAAATAATAATTTTTCAAAGTGGATGCTGTCTGCACTCATAATTACAGGTTTTGCTTTTGGGGCAGTGAGGGTTTCAAATCTTGAAATTGTTAAGAAAAACACAAATTATAACAACCCTTATTTCTTAAAAGTCTCAGCCATGAGGTCCGTAAACAAGCCCTATGAATTTACAGTGAGATGGCCTGAGAAAGACTTCAACCTCAGTGTGTGGCAGGAAGAAGCTAGAGGCCCTGGTGGTAAAGGCAAGCTTGAAGGGGCTTATCGTATTGAGCAGATTCAGGAGGGGGTATTTAAAGTCGACCTTTCAAGCTTTGACTTTAAGCCTGGGGTCTATCATCTTTTAGTGAGTTCAAAGCAGAATTTAGACCTTGAGCTTTCTCGAGAGTTTGTTGTGAATGCGCCATTATAAGGAAGCTTATGAACCCTCTATCATTTAGTTTTGGGTCTATTGCTAAAACCAGCCTATGAAGTTACAAATAAAAGAAAAACTTGCCAGTGAAATTTTAAAAGTCTTTCCTGAAGGTTTGACTCGAACACAGCTTATGGCTTTGTTTGAAAAGCCTAAAAATGAAAAACATGGACACCTATCTATGCCTGTTTTTTTCCTGGCGGCCACGCTTAAAAAAGCACCTCCTATTATTGCAAAAGATCTTTGTGAAAAAATCAGCGAACTTGGAATCACATTTTTGGATGAGGTGACTTCGGTTTCTGGGTTTATTAACTTTAAATTTAAAAGTCATTTTTTAGCAGATGAGCTCGAGCAATTTATTAAAGCAGGAGCAATAGGTTTGACTAAAAAAGGGGAAGCTAAAAAAATGGTGATCGATTACGGATCACCAAATGTGGCTAAACCCATGAACGTGGGGCATCTCAGAGCCTCTGTGATTGGCCAAGCCTTGAGAAACTTGGCAGAAAGCCAGGGCTATGAAGTTGTAGGGCTCAATCATCTTGGAGATTGGGGTGTACAGTTTGGGAAGTTGGTCTGGGCCTATCAAAACTGGAAACAAGATTATGATTTTGAAAACCAGCCCTTTAAATCTTTATTTAATATTTATGTGCGCTTTCATGCTGAGGCTGAAAAAAATCCTGAACTTAATGAATTTGGTGCTGCAAAGTTTAGAGAGCTTGAGGCCGGTGATCCAGAAATTTTAGAAATCTGGAAGCTCTTCGTAGACATGTCACTTGTGGAGTATGACAAAATTTGGGCCAGACTAGGTGTGAAACATGATCTCGTAAGAGGGGAGTCTTTTTACTCGGATCAGCTAGATGATCTTATTGATAAAATTAAGGAGGCCGGTCTTTTAGAAAAAAGTGAGGGTGCTTTTGTGGTTTCAATGGATGATGATCGTCCTCCATGTTTGATTCAAAAAAGTGATGGGGCCTCGCTCTATGCCACAAGAGATTTAGCTTCAGCGATTTACAGAAAAGAGGTTTTAGGCTGTGATCTTAATGTGTATGTCACAGGAGTAGATCAAAAGCTTCATTTTTCACAAGTATTTACAGTTTTAGAAAAAATGAACTACGACTGGGTGAGCGAGTGCTCACATATTATGTTTGGCATGTATAGATTTAAAGACTCAGGAAAAATGTCCACTCGAAAAGGCAGAGCTATTTTCTTAGAAGATATTCTGAACCAGTCTGTTGAAAAAGTGAAAGGAATCATTCAGGAAAAAAACCCTGATCTCAAAAACATTGAAGAGGTTGCTGAGATTGTGGGCGTCGGAGCCATCATTTTTAATGATCTTGCTAATGACCGCATCAAAGATGTGGATTTTGAATGGGATAAAATTTTAAATTTTTCAGGAAACTCTGGTCCTTACGTGCAGTATACGGCTGTGAGATGCAAGAGTATTATGAGAAAGTCCACAATACCTGTGCCAGAGCGTTTTCCATCCATGCCTCAATTTGAAGAGGCCGAACTCGATTTGGTGTTAAGGCTTTTAAATTACGAAACCACATTGGGGGAAGCCTTTAAGCATTCTAAACCCAATTATGTGGCGGCTTACCTGCTTGAACTTTGTCAAAGTTACAATAGCTTTTATAATAAGTGTAAAGTGCTTTCAGATGACCCGCGTCTCACGCAAAAAAGATTATATCTAGTAGACGCCACTCAAAAAGTGATCACCGAAGGTCTGAAGATTTTAAATATTAAAACACCAGAGCAAATGTAGTTTCTTATTCTTGGGGGGGTGTGTTCATTGATGTGATCAGTTATAAATTGGCAGAAGGTATTACGGAAGAGGCTTTTCAAGAGGCCGCAAATTCTGTTTTATAATTTGGATGAAACATCAAGAAGGTTTTGTGGGATGGGGTATCAACAAAACAGATGATGGATTTACAGACTTTGTCTATTGGCAAAACAAAGCCTCAAGCTACAGCTAAAATGACAGACATCCCCCAAGATCATAAGTGGCTTCAGTGCTACGACATGCCCACAGTAAAATCCCAAAAGCTAGAGCAAAAATTCAGTTTTAAAATCAAATGATCTTTTAGAATTGCTATTTAAAAACGACATTTCAAGCTGGCACAATTGAACACTTCAAAGAATTATCAGTTAATTCCATTATTTGGCCTGAATCCAATATAAGTCTATTTATATGGGATTCAGATAGCCCTAAATTCAGAATCAACAATATTTTTAAAAACTACAAAAATGTTCGGATTTCTTGAATTTTCAATTCTTAGTCGACATACTCTCGTTAACTAACTACTTCTATGTATAATTTACATATTCCAAGCATC
>CALGWV010000130.1 GCA_937936325.1 uncultured Bdellovibrionales bacterium
GAGATCGGTTAAGCTCAAGGAATTTTGAGGCTCAAGCCCAAGAAGCCATCATAAAAACTAAAATTTTAAACCTCTTCAAATGTCCGGCGGTTCTCTAGGATTTATGATATTAAGTTAGGAGGACCTGTGTGCAACAACGCCATAAAAAGATATTCTAGCTAATTCTTAAAACTTCCGTAAACAAACAGTTCGTGCCCTCGTCTGGACTCTACAGAGTCAAAGCTTCTCTTCCATATTAAACTTTTAAATTTATGCTTTGCCAAATAGGTTTGAAGCTCCCACTCTGTGCATCCAAATGGCGGTCCTTCTCGCTTAGACATTGTGAAAAACACACCCATAAAATAACCTTGTTCATCTATATAACGTTTCCAAAAAGGAATCAGGCTTTGTCGTTCCTCAGGATTTAAAGCACAAAACAAAGTGTGCTCAAAAACAATATCAAATGACTTTTCAAATTGGGATTGATAAACTAAAGCATCGGCTTGAACCCAGTGGATTCTTTCCGACGGATATTGCTCCTGAGCCTGTTTTAAAGCCACTTCACTCACATCCACGGCCGTTACATGATGTCCAAGGCTTGCAAAATAATTCGCATCATGCCCAGCACCTACACCCAAGCATAAAACACGTGAAACCGGCATTTTAAGTTTAGCCAAACTCTTCACTAACACAGGGTTAGGCTCACCAAGGTCCCAAGGAGTTTCTTTCGCTTTATACTTTTCATCCCAGAACTTCTGATCTTCCACAGCTGGGTTATGGAGATACCAAGGCTCAATAGCATATGTTTGGCCATCGACTTCTATGCTTTCATCTGTGAAGGAATCTAACATATCAAAAAATTGATTTTGGGCCTTTCTAGTCAAGACAAACGGCCTCATGCGTGAGTCATAACCACAAAATCGATCTAAAGGATCCAAGTAAATACACCCTAAATCAGCTTGAAATTTATAGCCATAAGCACCGGATAAATAAATTTTATTTTTAATAATTTTATCGATAGAGTGAACCACCAGAGAGTGATCCATAGATTGCACGAAGTGTTTATTGTTTAAATTTAAAATTGATCCCCGATAGCCCTTAGAAAACTCAATCTCATCTAACTTTTGAGCGCCCCAAGCGATATCGATCACTCGCAAGCCCTCTTCATTAATAAAATAACCTTCAGTGTCTATCTGATAGGAGGGCTTGAAAACTAAACTCAATTTGAATCTTGTTCGATCTTAAAACTTTTTTCAAACTTCATACCATGGTCTTGTATTTCTACATCTTGAGGTTCCCAATTTTGAACTCCAGTGACTGGACTGTTTAGCTTTTGGAATACTAAGCTTCCTTTTCTGGTGGTGCGAACAGGATCATTATTTTCTGAATCAAGATAATTTATTGTAAAAAAGGCCTTAATTTGATTTTCACTAATGGCTTTCGTAGAAAAGGAAACGAACTTTACTTCAGAAATGGCGTCCACTTCGGTCTCTAAATAGTTCACAATTTCAGATTGAAAATTCTGTTGCAATTGAATGGACGTAGGTTCAATAGACGGGCTCGGGCGATGAAAAACTTTCCAAGACATCCAGACGGTAAATAATAAAAAAATCGCACTGATAATTTGCAAATCAATCTCCTTGAAAACCTCACCACAAGATTTTATAACTCTAACCCTATTCATACTCTATCTTTTAAGAAGAGCCTAATAAGAGTATAATATACCCTCCAGGTATTGCGAATACCCAATGACTCAGTTTTTTCATAAAATACTAGAGAGTGTTGAGGTTTTGCATAGTATCTAGACAATCGAAAAAATAATCTCATGAAATGAAACGATGGCTTGAGTTCAAACTCAGTCGAGTTTTATTTAGTCTGAGTCCATTTTAATTTCGACTTCAGATGGTTTTTGTCGTGACTCAACGAAACGTCAACACTCCCTAGATCAAAGTCAGGGGATTAAGTCTATGCTAAGATAATTGGACTTTAAAAAAATAGCGAGGCAGGGTTTATGGCTTTTTGGAAAACAAAAATAGACACTCAAAGTATAGAATATAAAGACAATCAAACGTCTATGTTAAATTACCTTGAAAATCTCAAGTCACTAAAACAAGAAGTTCTCAAGAACAAAGAAGCAAAGATTGCCAAACACCATGCCAAATCTAAGCTCACAGCTCATGAGCGTATCCAACTTTTAATTGATCCTGACTCCAAATTTTTAGAATTCTCCGAGTTTGCAGCCTATGAAATGTATGACAACCAAGTGATTGGCGGGGGCTGTGTGACTGGGGTTGGACAGATCCAAGGAGTAGATTGTCTGATTGTGGCCAACGATGCCACAGCTAAAGGTGGAGCTTATTTTCCGATCAGTGTAAAAAAGCATCTTCGGGCCCAAGAAATTGCTCTAGAAAATGGACTCCCCTGCTTTTATTTGGTTGATAGCGGAGGGGCATTTCTACCCCTTCAAAGTGAAGTCTTCCCAGACCGAGATCATTTTGGACGAATTTTTTATAACCAAGCTCAAATGTCTGCCCAGAATATTCCACAAATTTCCGTGGTGATGGGTTCCTGCACCGCCGGAGGAGCTTATGTCCCAGCAATGTCAGATGAAAATATTATTGTTGAGGGTCATGGAACTATTTTCTTAGGTGGCCCACCGCTAGTAAAAGCCGCCACAGGTGAAAGCGTGGGCACGCAAGAACTGGGCGGAGCTCGTGTCCATAGTTTCACAAGTGGACTCACCGACCATTATGTCAGCTCCGATGAAGAGGCTCTAAAAAAAGCTCGGGAAATTGCCCTGCATTTAAACCATCAAAAACAAACTGTCATCCAAGGCCCCGTACATTCGCCTATTTATAACCCCAAAGAACTTTATGGCATCGTCAACGCCAACTCTAAAAAACCTTTCGACATTAGAGAAATCATTGCCCGGGTTGTGGACGGCAGCGACTTCCATGAATTTAAAGAAAACTACGGATCTACACTCGTCACAGGTTTTGCACGAATTTGGGGCTATGAAGTAGGAATCTTAGCTAATAATGGCATCTTATTTAGTGAAAGTGCACTTAAAGGAGCTCACTTTGTAGACCTCTGCGAACAGCGCCGTATCCCTCTTATATTTCTACAAAACATCACCGGATTTATGGTGGGTCAAAAATACGAAAACGAAGGTATTGCTAAACATGGAGCTAAAATGGTGACCTCCGTGAGTTTAGCCACAGTTCCAAAGTTTACTGTCGTGGTCGGAGGTTCCTTTGGAGCCGGGAACTACGGAATGTGTGGTCGAGCTTACAGCCCAAGGCAACTTTGGATGTGGCCCAACTCTAAAATATCTGTGATGGGTGGGGAACAAGCCGCCAGCGTTTTAGCTACTGTCAAAAAAGAGCAAAGCGAAAAAAAAGGTCTCCCGTGGACAGCCGAAGAGGAAAAAAAATTAAAAGATCCTATTATTAAAAAATATGAAATAGAAAGTGCTGCCCTTTATTCGACAGCTCGACTCTGGGATGATGGCATCATCGACCCTATTGATACTCGCAATGTCTTAGCCCAGGGCTTAAGTTTAAGCTTTAACAAAAAATGGCCAGACCCAAAAAAAGCACTCTACCGAATGTAAGAAAATTAAGGAACCCCATGAGTAAATTTGTAAAAACAT
>CALGWV010000131.1 GCA_937936325.1 uncultured Bdellovibrionales bacterium
GTTGTACCATCTTGTGCAAAAACAGGTGCCGGTGTAGTAAAGCTAAAAAGTATAAAAATAGATAAATATTTGCTCATAATTTGTAAACCCATAATAAAGTCATTTTCTCAACGAATCCTGAAGAACTTAATGCTGATGGACTGAAACTGCAAGAATTTCTCCAATTTTATTTTTAGTTTTCAGGGTTTAAGAGCTGGTTCTAACTTTTGTATCACGCTAGATGGATCATATTAGTCTGTAATCTTTACATATCTGTATAGAGGATTGACGCTATGATTTTTGTGACTTTTTTTAAAAGGCGTAGATTTTGTGTTTTCGTTTTACTTAATACCCCAATCTAAACCCAGATTCGCGGATAAGCGGTGAGGGAAAACTCACCAAACGTGCTTCAGCAATGTCTAGCGCAGAAATTTTCTCTTGAATCGTACTCACCTGTACGGTGAAAAGAGAACATTTTGAGCACGACGCTGAGGGAGGGCGTTTGATGAGTTTTTACCGCCGCTTATCCGCGAATCTGGGTTTAGATTGGGGTCACTCAAAGACAGAGGTAGATTATTGGGAAGTATTAAAGGAATTGATTTATGGGGTTGGATTTGAGGTCCAAATCACTTCAGGGGTGTTTAGGACTAAGTTAAGATAGCGCGCAGCTGTGAAGAACCAATCGCTAAGACGGTTGATAAACTTTATAAGGTCCTTATCCCAGCTTTGATCAGCTAGAGCTTCAATACGTCTTTCCACTCTACGGCAGACGCTGCGGCAGACATGGGCTTTACAGCTTAAAATATGTCCTCCAGGGAGGATGAAGTTTTTAAGCTCAGGCAAGGCGTCTGTCCACTCGTCTATTTGAGATTCAAAGAGTTCCAAAAGCTGGGCAGTGACATGAAAAGTCGCATCTAACATTGTTGGATCCGGTGAGGCCAGCAGAGACGAAGATTTAAAAAGTTGATCCTGGACCGCTTTTAATGTTTTAAGGAGTTCCTTTTTGGAACTTAAATCCAGACTGAGTTCAGATTCAATCAAACAAATAAGTTCGCTGACGTAACATCCAAGCTCATCCATTTCTCCATAAGCCCAGAGACGGGGATGGTTTTTAGAAACTCTCTCACCATCAATTAAAGAGGTGAGTCCTCTATCGCCCGTTTTTGTGTATATTTTAGCGCCCATAAATATCCCTGGCTTTGCTGAAAGCTGATTTTAACTTTTACCTTGGGCTGTTCGTCTTTGTATTTCTACTCGGACTCGGTCGTAAATAGTTTTGTAGATAGTAGGCTCAACGACTTCTGTACCGGACATTCCACCTCGACTCATTCGGGTCATACTTTGAAGGGTCATGCGAGTCTCTATATTGTTTTCTGTGATTTCGTCAAAACTCACAGAAACAGAAAAACCTTTTCCTGTGACATAATTATCTCGCCCCATAAGAGAGGCGGCAAAAGCAGAAGTGCCACCGGCATTTTCTTTTTCAGCTAAAACCATCCCACCTTCAAAATCTAAATTTTTTATAATATAGCCTTCATCTTGGAGAACGGATTTAAAAGCATTGAATACATTTTTATAAGAAGTATCGAAGCTTCTCACCTGCATGGCTCGGCGTTGTTGCATGTTGAATTTTGGTTTTGAGTACATCTGACATGCGCCTAAACCCAGAACAAGTGAAAAAACAATATAGCGTAACATAAGACTTTCCTTTTTCTTTTTTTATGAAAATTAGAGTTTAAAATTCTGAGGTTACTACATTTGTTTCTTTAACAACATCGTTGTTATCAAAACTAATGACAAGATCAAATGTCTTTACAGAAGTGGTGTCTACCGCCTTACTTGCAGACCCTACAAGTCCACCTAAAAAAGCACCTGCAGCAGCTCCGACTCCTCCGCCAATACCCATGTTCTTAGACTCAGATTGAGTTGCTGTTTTCGAGTAGGTCCAAACTTCAAAGCCTTGAGAGTTCTTAGAAACCATATTCGGTGAACCTAAAAGACGAATCACTTCTGGTTGGGTTGTCACACCTTCTTTGATTTGACTCTTTACAGCGCCAAAAGTCAGGTTGGTCGGTTTGTGCTCCATAGGTTTCGGTGTGCTTGAGCAACCTGCAAATAAAATAACAACGGCTAAACTGAGTAATAATTTCATAAAAATTCTCCTTTATATAATTTGAAACAGTATAGGTTTATATATTTCACTTGTCCAATTTGGACAAGTGAAATGGATCTAACAGTTATAAAATATAAGAAAGGGTGAGACTGACTGGAAATGTCAGAAGGTATAAATCATCGAACAACTTTTGTGGCGTGCTCACTAATCCAGGGATAGTAATTGGACGTGCTTTTACTTCCCCAAAAATTCTGGCTCCAAAAGATCCAGAGATGAGCAGAGGAACTCCTCTAAATTTAAAATCTAGTTTAAGTCCAAGATCCCCCATCATGAGGATTCCTTTTTCATAAACAACAGTTTCAGGAAGCCCTGTAAAATTGATGGATTGTGGGGGGAGACTTACTGGTCCAAGAGGTGTGGAGATGGGTGTCGTTCCAGAAGTGACCTGTATGTCTTGGGCTTGGGCGGTGACTTCTTCTGTTAAGTATCTAGCCCCCAAGCCACCATAGATACCCATGCGTAGTCCTTTTTTAATATAGGCATAATACTCGCCTAAAACTAACAAATGATAAGCTTCTACGTCTGAAACCTGGATATTTAAACTCTCAGATTGAATGGGGACATTAAAAGTTGTGCCAAAAACACTAATAGGAACTTGCCCACCAAACTCAACGGCCTGAAAACTCTTACCCTTGGCAAAGCCATAACCTCCCCCTAAACCCAGGGCAAATCGTTTATGAAACTGCCAGAAAAACCTAAGTTCACCAGTGATTGGATTCTCAAGAAAATCATTGGATTTTATAGTCTGAACTTCAAAGGGCAAGGTGGCAGCAACAGAACCTACGAAAGGAGCTGTTAAACTCAGTGGAGCCTGCATATTCTGGGATGAAATGACTTCAGGGGCTACGAGCTGTAACTCATAACTCCCTTGGAGACCTACCCAAAAACGATCTCTAAATTTTGAGTGAGCGTGAAGTGAAAAAGAAAGTGAAATTATGAGAAGTAGTGATGATTTTTGAAACACTATAGAAACCCCCTTAAAAGTAAAATTTTATTTACAATTCAGGGTAACTTATATTTAGTTCAATGTCCCTTTCGCATAAAGTCTTAATGTTGAGATTTCTACCTGACCCATATCAATTTTTGAAGATATAAAACCATCAGTATCATAAGATCCTAAAATGTTCTTAAGAGGGCCCATATCCATTGATAGAGATAAAGTTTCTTTATTTACAGCAGGGACTCTGTAGGTGACATCTAAGAGTTGATTTGTGTCTAAACTAGGAAAGTACATTTTTTGAATGAGTGAGTCTTCTTTTGAGGCTGTTTTTAAAAAATCAAAAAGTTCTGTATGGTAATCACCAAAAAAATGATAATCGGATACGGGGATTTGAGCGGAGATTTTCTTTTCCTTAACAATCCCGGAAATATTTAAACTCTCAGCTTCCGTGACCCCTTCAAGATCTAAAGTCGTCACTCCATTATCAATCTTGCTATAAAAAGAATTTGTGATCTTTTTGTTCGTATCAAAAAATTCAACATTAGCTCGATCTGAGGCCAAAATTTCTGTTTTTGATTTAGGTATGAGGCTCACTTCAATTTTAGTCACACTCCAGCCTTCAGGTATTTGTCTTAATACTAACTCTGAAAATCCAATATTAAGATCTTTGTTTATACTGATCTGTGTGATGCTCTTATATTGCACAGGTTCGGGATTTGTAGACTCAGTCCCTGAAGCCATATTTTTCATGAAGTTTATAAAGAGTTCGTCTTGTCCCGAGTTGCTGTTCATACAAACTGTTGTGGCTTCAGTAATGCTCCCCATGGCTAAAATATGGAGAGTGCCCTGATCTTCTTTGATTTTTGCAATATGCTTAAGTGTAACATAAGGTGTGCTCTCAAAACTTCCTGCGTCTAATCCAGTATAACCAATAGTCTCACCACCAAGTTTTTTAATCATTAATTTTCCAATATTAACAATAGTAGAAGCATGACTGATCGTCTCAGGATAAAAATAACAAATTAAAGGTTGGAGAAGTCCCACCTTAGGTAAAAAACTATAGGCAATACTCTTATCGGGCATGTTGATCAATTGAACTTGAGGTTTTTCCATCGCCTGGAAATTGAGTGTGTGCCCTCCCAATTTAAGGCTTTGCATAGGCACCTGTGGAATAAGTGGGGCAGGGGATTTAACGTTGCTTTGGCAGGCCGTCACAAGGTAAACAAGTGAGATTAAAATAACAGTAAATTTCAAGTTGAGGCTCCTTTTTGCTCCTAAAACCCTATCCCTAGTTTTAGAAAATAAAACTTTAATAATTAATAAATTTATCAGAATCTATAAATCCATACTTATTTAGAAATAAACGGCAAATAAATATTAAATAGATAGAAAGTCACACTAAAGCTCTTTAACTTTAATGTCATTGGTGATAAAAGTGGAGTGATATCCATTAATTAAATGCTCTCAATTTTTGAAGCGATTGTTGTACGGAACCAAATTAAAATCGGTGATGAAAATAAATTCTCTCAGGTCTTACCTTTTAATTTCGAGCTTTTGTTAAAAATGTGTTTACTAGATCAGATAATAAACTAATGTCTGTCGCCTTAGCATCTAACCTTATTGTATCCTGAAGATAATCTCCGTACTCGTCCGAACCTTCGGTCTGTACGTAATTATTTGGACTAAGTCCCAAGCCCTCTAAAATATTTGAAAAAAGGTGAGAAATCCTCGCTCCATCTCTACCTAGATTTTCGGCTGTAGTCAAAACAATGTGATATTCATGCCATTGTGATTGTTCAGTTGTCATTTGCTCTCTTGGTATTTCATAATTATGACTTCCCTCATATCTCAGCTCAAAAGAAGTAAAACCCCCAAGGCTCGTAACATACGAAAAACCCTCATGTTTGACTGCACCTGAAGCTCCGAAAAGAGGATGGCCTCTAAACTCAGAAGAACCAAGAGTCTTCAGATCAGTACTTATTCTTTTAATTTTTTGAAAACTGAAACCCTCTGGAGTTTTTTTAACGACTTTTTTATAAAAATGATCCGCAAATGAAAACAGAAATGCTCCATCTGCACAAGGTCTAATACCTGAGGAGTCGTTAGCGTGGGAACTCAGCGAAAAAACAGCGAAAAATAACAAAGAAATGGATATAAATAATTTTTTAAACATAGTTACTCCTTAAAAGTTAGAAGCCACAGTAGTATCAGGTGATGCGCAAAAGAACAAGCTCTTCATACCACAGGAATAGGAAAGGATTTTGTCATCTCTTTGATTTCAGCTTTAATTCTAGATAAGACTTCAGGTTTATCTTTGTTTTTTAAGGCTTCATCTATCCAATGGGCGACTCGTTTGATCTCTTGTTCTTGAAAGCCTCTTGTGGTCACAGCTGGGGTTCCGATACGTATGCCACTGGTCACAAATGGACTGAGTTTCTCACCAGGCACGGTGTTTTTATTTACAGTAATGCCTGCTAAATCGAGTGCTTCCTCAGCCTCTTTTCCGGTTATAGACTTATTCGTGAGGTCGATAAGCAAAAGATGATTATCTGTCCCCCCGGTCACAAGATGATACTCAAGAGATGCTAATTCTTGAGCCAAGGCCTTTGAATTTTTTAGAACCTGTCCAATATAAGTTTTAAATTCAGGCTGCAAAGCTTCCTGAAAACAAACCGCCTTGGCTCCAATGACATGCTCTAAAGGTCCACCTTGAATGCCAGGGAAGATACGAGAGTTGAGTTTTTTCTTATACTGATCTTTGCATAAGATCAGCCCTCCACGAGGGCCTCTTAAAGTCTTATGAGTGGTGGTCGTCACAAAGTCAGCATGGGGAAACGGAGATTCATGATGCCCCGAAGCCACAAGCCCAGCAATATGAGCCATATCCACAAGTAAAACAGCTCCAACCTCATCGCAAATACTTTTGAAAATTTTAAAATCTAAGGCGCGCGGGTAGGCGCTAAACCCAGCAATGATCATTTTGGGTTTATGTTTTAAGGCTTGGTCTCTAATCTGATCATAATCAATCAAGTGAGTGGTCTCATTTAAACCATAGAACTGCGCTTGATATAACTTGCCTGAAAAATTCACCGAAGACCCATGGGTCAGGTGCCCCCCATGGCTTAAATCCATACCTAAAAAAGTATCACCCGGTGCAAGATTAGCCATAAACACAGCCATATTTGCATTGGATCCGGAGTGGGGCTGGACGTTGGCATGATCAGCATTAAAAAGCTCGCATGCTCTTTGAATAGCGAGACTTTCCACCCCGTCTACAAATTCGCACCCCCCATAGTAACGTTTACCAGGGTAGCCTTCAGCATATTTGTTAGTGAGCACTGTGGACTGCACCCACTGAACGGCTGTCGAGGCGTAGTTTTCAGAAGCTATGAGCTCAAGCCCTTCAGTCTGACGTTGCTCTTCTTTAAGAATTAAATCGTAAATCGCAGGATCTGTTTGTTGTGTTGAGTTCATTATAGTTCCTTCCTAATGACTGAATAATTTGAATTAAAGTGGTATAAGTTCTGTGCGTTTTAAATGACGCCCGCCTTCAAACTCTGTCTGTAAAAATATTTTTATACATTCAAGTGCCCCATCAAAAGAGAGCACTCTGGCCCCTAAGCAAATCACATTAGCATTATTGTGCCCACGGGTGAGCTTGGCGGATTCGAGGTTATGAACTAAGGCTGCGCGTATATGAGGGTACTTGTTTGCCGTCATGCACATTCCCTGTCCAGATCCACAAACCAAGATTCCTGTTTCGTCATCGGTCAGTTTTTGACAGAGACTATGGGCAAAATCAGGGTAGTTCACAGAGTCAGTCGTGGCACAGCCATAGTCTTCAAGTTGATATTGATCTCTCAGTGCCGCAACTAGCTTTTGTTTTAATTCAAAACCAGCGTGATCGCTAGCAATATGAAGGAGGGGGAGACTCATGTTTTAGTGAGTCTCTGCAGGTTTAATTTCACTTATTTTCATTTGAGTGCGGCTGATCATAGCGCGAAGTCCTAACATCTCTTTTTTAAGAGACTCAACTTCTTTCTCATAGCCGAGTTGAATGTCAGATTTTAAATGTGTCACAAGGGAGTTTAAATTTTCAATTCTTTTTTGACCTTTTTTAGAAAACTCAATGATTTGCAACAATTGATTTTCTGTTTGTTTTTGGAAGCCTTCTTCAGGCACATCTACAGAGGCCACTTTTACTAAAGGTTCGGTGATAACTGGAGCAGGGTTTTGAACCTCTTGCTCTGACTTAAAGCTGAGCCATTGCTTTTTGTATTCATCAAAAAGTTGATCTTTTTCCTCTTGAAGAGTCATGAGCTCCCCCACTTTTAAGGCCATAGTTGAAAATTTTTCTTCTTGAGAGCTCTTCAATTTTTTAAATTTTTTTTCAAAAAAATCAGCTAATTCTTCTACTGCCGCTGAGGCATCAAAGTGATCTTGCTCTTCTTCGACAGGCGGAGGCTCAGGAGTTTGAGCCTGAAGTTGATCGATTTTACTTTTAAAGTAATTAAAAAGTAGAAAACCACATAAGGCCATGAAAGCCAGATTAATAAAAATAACAGAGCTGAACGTCATGAAGATTCTCCTTAGAGCCTTGAGGCCCTTCACAGTTGGAAATACTTATTAATCCAAATGTTTGAGGCTTGAGTCTAACAAATTTTAAATGCATCGACAGGAGCCTCGAACGCGCTGTGTCCTGCGCTTAGAGCCCGATTTCTTCTGAACTTATATAAAATTTTTATAAAAAAAAAGAGCCTCTTTTCAAGGCTCTTTCAGGATGAATTAACTTTAATAGCTAAGTCTGCTCGGTTAGAACTTCACTTTTAAAGTCGTCATATAAATAGAGTCATACTTTTTAGCTAACCCCACTGGTACATTATCGTAAATTCCACGATAGGAGAGAGCTAATGTGAAGTTATTTGCTAATAAGATGTCTAAAGAGGGCTCAAAAGAAAACTCGTAATCACTAGAATTTTGCAGATTTAAAAGATTTTTAATCCAAATTTTTCCAGAAATGGAATCTGTTAATATAGCAGAACCTTCAAGGTAAGCTCTCCAGAAATGAAAGTCTGAAGATGGGCCAGTTCCTGGACCAGGTAGATAAGCAGACTCATTTCTGTATGTGTAACCTTGCTCAGTGAATAACTTGTAAACTTCACCATCTAAGAAAACATACTTTAAACCTGGCTCAAGCTCCCAACGCTCTTCAAAACCTCTAAAGCGATCATGTTCATAACGTGCTGCCATGAAAAAACCAAGGCGCTCAGTGAGCAAACGATCATACTTTAATTCTAACAAGGTAGACTCAGAAGCCACAGCTCCAGATACTTTTCCATTATAGTATTCACCACGTAAAGAGTATTTGTTTTTACCCTGTATATAGTCGAATAAAGTTTTGGCTGCGAAATTTTGAACGTCAGCATTACCTGACTGAATCACAATTCCTAATTCAGTTGCATTTTTGAATTCTCCTGTTGTCTCTCCATGGGTCGTCCCTAGTGTAAGCATTAAGGCTGGGATAAGAACTAATAACTTTTTCATAAATCCTCCGATAGTGTTATTTAATATCCATGTAAAGTGTTAACAATAACTGAAGGTTAAGACAAGAGTCATGAGTTTCTCCATGGAGCGTTAAAAAAATGTAATTGACAGAAGGCCATACCTCTTAGAGCAAGGCTAAACCAGGGGTTAAGGAAAATTTAAATTCGTTTTAGAGAAATTTAATTCCACTGAAACCTGACTGAGCACAGACCAAGCATTCCAGAAGATTGAGCTTGAGCGGCTACGATAAGAGTCTAGCTCAGTCAGAGTTCAAGCTCGGAGTGTGAGGCTTATAAAATAGGTTTGAACTTACACTGCCTTATATATCCATATCCGGATAAGCATTGGTAAAGACCGATCAATGCAGCCCCAAGGTTCGTGCTTAAAATGTTCTCTTTTTCAAAATATAGGTGATTATGCATCAAGCAAAAATTTCTGCGCTAGACACTAAATGATGCAAGTTTCATCGGTTTTTACCAATACTTATCCGGACCTGACGATATAGACCTTATTTAAGTTTAGATTGATGCTCTTTAACTTTTGGTAAATACTTGATCTTGGGTCTGTTGAGTGTGTATTTCATACTTTGAGTGCTTGAATTTGGTATGCAGCTAGGGTTCATGACCCATTCATTCTGCTAAGTGTATCGAGGAGTATTTTTATGGGCTTAGTCCTAATTAATTTGTGTTTTTTATTTTCTACTCTAGCCTGGGCTGGACATCCTGATGCTAAAAATTTAATTTCTGTAACTGCTCAGGCAGAAAAAGAAGTGGCCCCTGATGAGGCCATTATTAAAATAGAATTTAGCACCGAAGATAAAACTTCAAAAAAAGCCAGTCGAAAGGTGAATGAATCTGTCACTGAATTTAAATCTTATTTAAAAAGAAAAAGAATCTCCAGCGTAGAAACACTCCAATATGGTGTGCACCAATTGTTTGATTGGAACCGAAGCAAAAGAGTATTCCGTGCCTATCAAGCCCGGCATATTTTACAAATTAAAACCTCTGAGCTTGAAAAAGTAGGGGATGTGCTCACGCATATTACTCAATACACAAATTCTAAAATTAACGGGACCTATTATAGAGTAAAAGAAATCGAAGAGGTCCAAAATAGTCTTTTAAAGAAAGCCGCTGCTAAGGCCTATATTAAAGCTCAATCTTTAGCTTCAGGAGCCGGAGCTTCTATCAGAAGACTCCACCGCATCAACGAGTCTAATAGTGGAGGAAACTATCCTCGTCATGAAATGGCCATGATGGACTCGGCTCCAAGAATGATGAAAGCAAATAGTGCAACAGCACCTACTCAAGTTTTCCCCCGTTTGCAAAAAATAAAAGTCAATGTGAGTGCTCAATATGAGCTCAAATAATTTTTATTTATACAGAAGACCTCGTATTAATCGCAAAAAAAAGAGATTAAGAGAGTCTATTGCAGAAACTTCGCTCAGACCAGAAGATCTAGTCCAACCTCTTTTTGTGAGCTCCACAGAGAGCTCTGACATCAAGTCTTTACCTGGGCAAAAAAGACTCAATCTTAAAGATTTAAAACTCAAACTTTTAGAACTCAAAGATTTAGGAGTAGGGGGTGTCGCTTTATTTCCAGTAGTGCCAGACTCTGATAAAAACGAAACCGCCTCTAAAGCTTTGAGCCCTCACTTTTATACAGAGGCTTTACAGCTTGCCCATGAGATCACCCCAGAGCTTGTGAGTTACTCTGATGTGGCATTAGACCCATACACAAGCCATGGACAAGACGGATTAGTAGATAAAAGTGGCCATGTCCTTAATGATGAGACAGTAGATATACTTTCTCAAATGGCGGTTCTCCATGCTCAATCTGGTGTTGATTTTGTGGCCCCTTCTGACATGATGGATGGCCGAGTGATTCATATAAAAATGGCTTTAGATGAAGCTGGGTTTAACCAAACCGGATTGATGTCTTATGCTGCAAAATATGCATCATCTTTATATGGCCCCTTTAGAGAAGCTTTAGGTTCAACTTTAGCCAAAGGTTCTGATAAAAAAACATATCAAATGGACCCTCGAAACCGTAAGGAGGCTTTGCTTGAGGCCCAGCTAGATTTTGAAGAAGGGGCAGACGCCCTTATGGTAAAACCCGCTGGATTTTATCAAGATGTGATCCGTGATTTGGAAAATAATTTTCATTTACCAATACATGCTTATCAAGTCAGCGGTGAGTACAGTATGATTAAAAAAGCAGTTTTAAGCCAGGATTTAGACTCACAAGTGATTCTTGAAAGTCTCTATAGCCTCAAAAGAGCCGGTGCCAGGATCATTTGGACTTATTTTGCTGCAGAAATAGCCTCACAGCTTTAAGTCCTCACTCAAGATATTCAAATAAAGAATATAACCATTTCTTGACTTTAATCGAGCTTAGATTTCTGCTTAAGTAATGACATCAATCTCATTAAACCATTTCATTTTATAATGGGGTTGGTGTAAAGACAAAAGCCTTGATTGCGCCTACCTGTCTTACTAAAAAATAGATTTTATTTTCTTTAAAATCTAAAATTATTACCTTAAGGGGGATATATGAAAAAGCTAATAATGAGTTTACTGTCTATCGGGTTTATTTCTGCAACTCCGAGCTTGGCTCAAGACGCTGGTGTTGCTGAAGGGGGGCAACAAGAGCCTTTGTTTGGCTTTGGAAAACAGCCAAAAGAACTGAATTTTTCAAAAATAAATGAAGCCTTAATTTTTATTGCAGATGATCTTAATCATCCTGACGTCTCAGGAGAAAAACCATTTTTTGATCAGCTGTCTATTCAGTTTGATGAAAATCTTTCAAACTTTAAAAAAGATAGCTTAAAATTAGATTTTGAGGCCACCACCTCCCAGACTAAGTGGACTCAAGATCCTGTTATGATTAAAGGGTCTATAAACTATCTGGCCCAAAAGTCTGGTCTTTCTGTTCAAGCAGGTGTCGATGCCAATGTGGTTTTTGATTCTCCAGTAGCCACAACTGTCAAGTTTTTCATTAAGGATCTGACACCGTTTTGTGAAAAAAACACACTTGCAGCCTTAGAAAAATACTGCAAATCTTTAGCAGCAATCACACCAGCAACAGACTTTAAAGATCTTCAAAAAATCTTAGAGACTGATTTTAATCTGCTTTTATTAGATGCTGAAGCTGAAGCTCTTAAAGTTGAAGACGAGCTCAACATGAGTGCCAATGTCGCCACAGCAGAAGAGTTGGAAGCCTTAGAGAAGAAAAAAAAACAAGTTCATCTTGTTAAGAATTACCTCAACATGGTGAATGTTTTTACACTTGAAGGCGAAAGTACGACAGTATCTTTGAATCAAAATATCCAACATAAAATCAATCGTTTCGTAGTTATAAATGTCAATCAGATTGAGGCTTTGATTGAGTCAGATAAGGTCACACTAAATATACAGGCTGGATCTAAGTTAAATAATTTTGTTTATGGGGCTGTGAGAACAGAGATTATTGAAGGTCTGCAGCTGAATATTAATAAGCCAGCTCAGCTTAAAAAACTGGCTGATTTGATCCGACCCTTTTTACAAAAAATGAAAGATAAGATCAAAGACCCTGCACTGGCTCAAGCCAACCCATAGTCCAAGTTATCAGTACATAATCTAAGGCTCCTAAAATTAGGGGTCTTTTTTTTTTAGAACTCTATAAGTTGTAGAGTTCTTGGAGTAAAGCCAGAACACCACTGGAGTTTTTCGGTTGCTTGGTTTTAAGATAGGCCTCTAGGATATTGACTCTATTCACAAAATTCGGATGAATCGCAAATCGTGTCGGTGCGCTCATGACTAGTTGTGAGTTCCAAGTCTGTAAATTCTTAGGTTGAGACGCGGTCTTTAATCTGGCGTAAAACTGTGTCACCGCCAGTATAATTTCAACATTAGGTTTTGGGTTGTGTTGACCTTTAGAACGTTGAATCAGTGATTCAAGATTTTTATAGGATTTCTTGATGAACCCCGAGAAACTCCAGAAAGTTGTGGATTGAATAAAAAAACAAGCGGTATATCCTGAGTTTTGCAAAAAACTAAAAACCGGGTAAAAAAGCCCGAAAGGAAATACCGCTATGTTAAAGATCATACCAGAAAGTGTTGAGTCAGAA
>CALGWV010000132.1 GCA_937936325.1 uncultured Bdellovibrionales bacterium
CCATTTTTTTGCATCTGAAGAGTTAAAATCTCCTACTACAAACAATGTTGCATTTGCTGGGTGATAATGTTTTTTATAAAAAGCCTCAAAATCTGGGACTCTGGCTGCATTTAAATCCTCCATAGATCCAATGATTGGCCATTCATAGGGAGTGCCTTTATAAACAAGGGCCTTTGTTTTTTGCCAAATCTGCCCACCTGGTGAGTTAGCATAGCGCATTCGCAATTCTTCTTTCACCACTTCTTTTTCTTTATCGATAGCTGCAGCTGTAATCTCAAGATTCACCATACGGTTGGCTTCAGTTTGAATAATTTTTTCTAAAGTATTTTTAGGCATGACCTCGTAATAAGCTGTGATATCATTACTCGTAAAAGCATTATTTTGCCCGCCATTACCCGTAATTAACTCTTCAAAGTTTTCCAACTCATGCTTAGCTTTTTTAAACATTAAATGCTCAAAAAAATGGGCCAAACCCGTTTGCCCCTTAAGTTCGTGGACCGATCCCACATTATAGGCGAGAAATAAAGTATAGTTCGGAATTTTAGAATTTTTTTGAAGCACCACTTTTAAGCCATTTTCTAATTCGTATTGCTCCAAAGGAATCTTGAGTTCTGCATATGAAACCCAGGGCCAAAACATAAATAAAGCTAATAAAAATCTCATAAACGTCCTTACTTTCTTATAAAGTTGATACACATTGATTAGTAGAGTCTCATAATACACATTATCTGTCATAATAAAGATGACTGAAATGACTGGGCATAGGTCTTAGACGTCCAAGCAAAAGCCAAAAAGAGAATGACAGGGGCCATCCAAAAACTGAACACCACTCCAAACTTGTAGGACAAGAACCCAAAACCTATGTGCATGACCACCACAGCCATAGAACAAAAACCTATGACCCTGGAGGATACTCTATCAAAAGACTGAGATCTAAACTCTATTTCCGAAAGAACTAAAGGAAAAATCATAGCCATAAAAAAACCAGCAACAGCTAACCAGTAAGAATGATGAACCAACCCTAAAACTAGAGTGAGAGTCGAAACTCCAGTGAGAAGAAAGATCATTTTTGAAAAATTTTTAATTTGCAAACGACTCATCAACAGGCGCCCAAGAAATAGACCTATAAAAAAAACCATCAGCACGTTTCGAGCAGCTGCTCCCGACCATCCGAGTCCTCCATTTAAATATAGGACAAGCCGTGTACTTAAAAGCAGCTCTGCTGAAACATAAAAGCTTAAAAACACAGACCAGTTTAAAATGAGTTGTTTATCAAAAATATCTAAGCTCTTTATCGCCTTTGCTTTCATCTTATTCTCAACATGAGCCTTGTGAGCCAGGTACTCCACCAAAAAAAGCAATGGCAAAACTCCTAGAGTCCCCCACATAAAGATAGGGTTCCAACTCTCTCCTTGAACTAAAATCCACCCTACGCTCAGCGGAGAAACTATAGCGGCTAAAGCGTAAAAGCTGTGTAAAAAAGAAAAAAAACTCCCCTGCTCTTCTTTTGGGACACTCTCAGAAATAAGTACGTTTTGAAGTACCATAACTAATCCGAGTCCTACCCCAAATAGGGCCGCACCTGTGAGAAGCATGAGATAGCTCTCTGTAAAATACAGGCACATAAATGATAAGAGCAAAGCATATAATCCAAAGCTCAAGGCTCGAACGGTTCCAAACCTCTTTTTTAAAGGCTCGCTGACAAAATTAAAAATTACTGAAACAAAAGAAGCCACGTAAAAAAAAGCGCTTCCTTCAAGAGTAGACAAAGATAACGTCTCAAGGATTTGAGGATATATGGGCCCTCTCACATTATCCATCCACCCCAAGGCAAATAGCGATCCGAAAGCTAAAATTAAACTAAGATACTTATACTTCACAATATGCCGCCTTCTGCCAATTCAATTGAATTAAGGAATGTTTCGCAAATCAGTATAGACCTAAATCCGAGGATCTGGGTATAGACTGAGAGTGACTCAAGTGGGAATGTTTTTCAGTCGTACTATGAAACCAAGCTCACTCTATACTTAGACCCAGATCAGTGGATTTGGGAATAGACAGGACCCGGATCTTGTTACACTATGTCGTGTCCCAGGCCGCCCCCTGTTGTTTTAGAAAGCTTTGAACATTAAGCTAGGAACTAATATGACCCAACAAAAACCACAACGTGAAAACCTCTTTATCAGTTTACTCTTTAATGTCATCCTGCCCGTTTTACTGCTAAAAAAAGCAGAATCCTTTGGCTTACCAGGCGGACAAATCACAGTCTTACTTTTAGCCCTGAGCTTTCCCTTAATTTATGGGGCACTGGATTATTTTAAAACTAAGAAAACGAACCTGATCTCAGCCCTAGGGATTGTAAATATTTTGATTACTGGAGGCTTTGCTCTAGCTCAGCTTGAGGGCCGCTACTTTGCTCTCAAAGAAGCAGGTATTCCTTTTTTCATAGGTCTATTTGTTTTTGCCACGGCTTTCAAGAAGAAAACCTTCACACACCTCATGTTTTTAAGCTCTGGCCTTTTTCCAGAAGAACAAATTCAGAAAAAACTAGAAGAAAAAGGAACTCAGATTCAGTTTCATAAACACCTGAAACTCTCCACATTACTTTGGGCCCTTTCCTTTTTTGTAAGTGCTGTTTTAAACTTTATTGTAGCTCTTCAGGTTTTTACACCTATTTCGAAAGATATGAGCTCCGAGTTACAAAAAAGGATGCTTAACGACCAAATTGCAGACATGACTTGGAAAGGTTATGTGATGATTGGCCTTCCAATGCTTCTAGGGACAGCCTTTATCCTTTGGCACTTTTTTAGAGGACTTACAAAATATACGGGTTTAACTATCGAAGAGCTTACAAACCCAGCTCTTTCATCGGCGGAATCTGATATCGAGAGCGCTTCTTCTTAGCTCTCTCCTTAAGATACTCTCTTCTTTGGCGTTCTTTTAGGGCTGCTTTTTCTTTTTGAGCTTTTTTCCATTGCCTGTCGGATGTTCTTTTTTTAATTTCAGATTTTCGCTGTCTTCTTCGCTCTAGAATAGCTTGATCACGCTTTTTTAAAAGTTCTTTTCGCCTTTTTTTATGAGCTTTCATAGCTGATTTAACTCTTGAGCGCGCTATTTTCTTTTCTTTAAGAATCTCGTAGAAGTTCTCATAGCGCCGTTGGCTTAGATCTATTGTCGCCCCCCAAGAGCCCTGGAGAAATAAAAACACCAAAAGGAACTTTATTTGCCATTGAAATATTTGTTTGAGCATCATAAGCTTTATTTTCATCTATATTTTTGTGCCTGCCAACGGAGTGACTATGTTTTTTTCTGAATTAATCGGATTCTTTTTTTTCTTCCTGAAATTTTTTGTTATTATTGCAGGACTCATGATCCTCATTGGATTCATTGTGGCACAAAGCCGTAAAAACCAACCTAGTGGGAACTTCAAACTCAAACATAAAAACAAATCCCGTAAAAAATCTCTTCATCAGCTTCAAAAAATAACCCTGGGACCAAAAGAGTTTAAAAAGGTCCTTAAAGCAGAAAAAAAAACAAAAAAAGACAATTCTCCACTCCCTAAACTTTTCGTTTTAAATTTCAAAGGGGATATGAAAGCCACCGGAGTAGATGAGCTTTCCCAAGAAATTTCTTTAATTCTTCATGGGGCTGAAGCTCAAACTGATAAAGTGCTTCTTCGTTTAGAAAGCCCTGGAGGTGGAGTTTCACAATATGGATTGGCCGCTTCTGAGCTTAGTCGGTTAAAAAAAGCTAACCTCAACTTAGAAATCTCTGTAGACACTATTGCTGCTAGTGGAGGTTATATGATGGCCTGTGTGGGGCACAAAGTTCTTGCGGCCCCTCTCGCCATCATTGGATCTATAGGAGTGGTGGCACAGATGCCTAACTTCAATAAAATTCTTAAGAAAAACGATGTAGATCTAGAACTTCATACAGCGGGAGCTTACAAACGCACTTTGACCTTATTTGGTGAAAACACGGACGAAGCCAGAAGCAAATTTAAGTCACAGCTTGAAGATATACATGGATTATTTAAAAACTGGATTCGCTCTCAACGTCCAAGTCTAGATATCGATAAGGTGGCCACTGGGGAGTTCTGGTTTGGTACTCAAGCCGTAGAATTGGGCCTAATAGATGAGATCAAAACGGGAGAAGAGTACCTCCTAGAGCATCATCATAGTCACGACATAATCGAAGTGAAATACGCCAAAAAGCCAAAGTTCATGGAGAAGCTTTTAGATGCTCAATCCTCTCTCATTAGCTCTCAACCCCAAAAGGCACTAGAAAAACTCACAAAATCCCAAGCTCAACCTTGGGATAACTTCTTATAATCAATATAAATTTTAATTTTTCAGGCTGATCTTTGCTTTCAGCTTGGCTTTTGGACCGTGCATATTGAGGACTTTCTCATCCGCATTGTATGTCACTTTGCCTTCAAACTTTTCTGGCCAATCCTTTATATTTAGATTTTGCATTTGAAGGTCGGTGCCAAAATGAATCCATTTTTTTTGAGGTGAATAAACTAGGCTTAAATTTTGAGACTCAAAGATTATTCCACTCAATTCATTGAGGACTGTACTAGACTGATAGTCAGTCTTTAAAAGATCACTTTTTAGAGAAAACTGAGCCAGTTTAGACTTTGACCATTGGGATTCAAAAAAACTTTGACCTTGAAGCTCATTGTTTTCAAATCGAACCTGGTCAAACTCACCGGCACAAAGCCACGAATCTAAATTTTCACACACGAACTGTGCCTCGATACGATTGAAATTCAGCTTCTTATTAATCTTTCCAGCAAGAAAAAACTGAGTGTCTTCTAGTTTTAAGTCAAAATTATATTTGAACTTTTCCCCTTGAAGCACTCCATCAATAGTTCCCACACGCTCTAGATTAAAAAAGTGATGTTTATTTTTGAATTCAAAAAACTCTGAAAAATTTAATTTTGTAATATAAGCCTTAAACGGCGAATGGGTGATTTTTTTATCAGATATCGAAAATGAGAAGGGACTAAACTCTATTTTCCCCTTTGCTAAATTTAAGTTTAAGCGAGTCATGTCCAACCTGAATTTTCTTAAGGATTTAAAACTCTGAATCTCTCCTTCTCCTTGAAGCCAAACTAAATGAGTTTTAAATTGGTCTAACTCAGATGGGCTAAAAAATCTTAATTTATCTAAGAAGTCATTAAGCGGCCAATGCTCCATTTGATAGATCCAAGACTTTCTCTCTTTGCTCCAGGTGAGATTGAAACGACCTTCTTCAAAGCTCTCTTGAAGCTTAAGAGTAAAAGGCTCACCCATTTGAAAATCTATTTTAGAATTATGCAGAAGATCCACATCAGCTTGAGTGTCCTTACAAGAAGCAATTCCAAAACCTTTGGGGTGATTTTTTTCTGGAAAACCAAATTTAAGCTTTTTAATTTTACAGCTTATATTCCAAAACGCTTTCTCTAAAGTCAGCTCTTTTATATCCATCGCATTGGCTGATAAATCGAGACTTTTCCAATCCAGGAGCTGAGAAGATGGTTTTTTATCTATATAATAAGCTGATTCAGCACGAATTATTCCAAAATGAACTTCTTTAGCATTTATATAATCAAAAATAGCAATAGGCCATTTAGTGTTTTCCAGGGACATTTCAGAATCCAGAGCTTTAATTTTTAAAGCTTGAAATTTTAAAGCCAGAGGAAAAAAGAAGTTACCTGAAAAGCTTAAGCGTGGCTTTGTAAACTCAACTTCAAAATCAGGGAATCGATTTGTAATCTCTTGTTTTATTTTTTTTGTTAAAAAGGCGTCACTGAGTATAAAGCGTGTTCCACCAGTTAAAACAACAAAAATCAGAATAAAAGAGAGTATTACAGAAGGACGTGGAATAAAGCTCAAAAACTTTGGAACCTGAGATGAAGGCAATTTAGAATCTCTTTTCAATTGGGGCTCCTTTATACAAAATGCACATTCGTTTTTACAGTTATCTAAGAATTATTTAGAACAAAAACGAATCACGTTTAAATATGCCATGAAAATAGCTTCATGGGGTTGCATCAATTTTAACAAAAAATAATTTCTAAGAAAGCCGACTCAAACCTGATGGTATTCAAATTCTCAGAAAACAAACTTATTGAAGCTTCCACATTATAGCAGATCAGTGATAAATTTTCAGCCGGGTCATGAGAGACGCGACTTTGACCGACACTTGCAAAACTTAAGTCTTGTCTCAAATTCATTGAGATTGTCCTTTCGGCTGCCAAGCTCCTTGATATAAAATTATTCCTACAGAAGAAACTTCAGCATCATGATATCGAGGGCTTTTTAAAAATGAAATGCATAAGAGTTTGTATGAGACAAGATCAGGTTCATGCCCTTGTATGAAGACACAGGCTAATCTAAAAAGGGGCCTGTCTGGAGCATCCAACTAGAGACAGCATGCCCCGAATTCGACAGGGTGGCTTGAAAAAATTCAGCTCGTATCCAAATTCAGGGAGCGCAGACCAAATAATTTGTATGTAGCCATGAGCCTACTTATAAATTTGTGAGGGCAAGAATTTCTGAATTTGGATATTAGATGGGTTTATAGCGCAGTATCGTATTCGGGAAATGCCCTAGCCTTAAATAACATAAAAAGTATTTATTTATACTGGAACTTTAAAACTTCAAACTCTTTGTCGCCTTTAGGAGACATAAGCTCAACAACGTCATTTTTCTTTTTTCCTATTAAAGCTCGACCTAAAGGAGAGAACACAGAGATTAAACCTTGTTTCACATCAGCCTCATCAAGGCCTACGATCTGATATTTAACTTTGTCCTCAGTATCTAGGTTGAGAAGCTCGACTGTGGCTCCAAAAACGATTCTGTCGGCTTTGATTTCCTTAGGGTTTACAACTTCAGCCCCGGCCAATTGATTTTGAATATGGGACACTCTGGCCTCAATAAAACCCTGCTTTTCCTTGGCGGCATCATAATCTGCATTTTCACTAAGGTCGCCATGCCCACGGGCCTCTTCTATGGCTTTGATATTCGCCGGTCTCTGAATATGAAGAAGCTCATGAAGCTCATCTTCAAGCATCTTTTTGCCGCGGAATGTCATTGGAAATTTATCCATAATTAACCTCAAAATAATTTACAACACTGAGCAGTTAGCTATTGGCTCTGTAAAGCATAAAAATGATCAATATATTTGAACTCATTCCCATTGGCAATAAGATATAACTTTTATGAACTCTGACATAAATCTAGATTTAAATTCTTTTTCAGCTACAAGCCCATTGGATGAGCTCCAGAGCTTAAATACGCTAGGTTTAAGCCTCTGGATATCCCATCTTAGTAAGCCTGATTTCGAATCAAGGCTGCCAGATCTTCATCAACTAGATTTCTTTGTCGCCGCTCTCATGGAGCTCCCAGAGGCCCAGCTCAGTGTACTCCTTGAGCTTTTCAAAAAGAACGACTGGCTTCAACTTAAAGAAAACTCCGAAATTGATGATTATATCTTCTTTCTAGAATGTTTAAGTGAAGAAGAACGAGAAGAGGTGATTGCGAGCCTCCCCCATTCCCCCAAGGTAAAACAAGTTCTAAATTACCCTGAGGGTTCCTGTGGTCGTGAAATGCAAACTGATTTTTTCACTATTCCCATCGACCAAACTGCTGGTGAAGGTTTGAATTGGATACGAAAAAAAGCATCTTCAACAGATCTTATCTACTATCTCTATTTTTTATCACAAAATGACAAGCTTGAGGCCGTGGCTTCTCTTCGAGAGCTGGCTCTAGCCGAACCTGATAGTCCTATAAAAGATATTTTAGAGCCTAAAGTGGAATCAGTTTACCCCAGAGATCCTGTTGAAAAAGCAATTGAGATTGTAAAACGTGAAGACTATGTGGCCTTACCAGTTGTAAGCCGTGAAGGGCGTATGCTCGGTTTAATCACAGTTGATGATGTGTTAGACCTTGTTGAAGAACAGGCCACTGCGGACATTTATGCCACTGCGGGTTTACAGCAAATGGATAGTGTGGCCATGAGCGGATGGCTCTCATATGTAAACCGGGCCCCGTGGCTTTTACTTAACCTGGCTTTAGCTTGTTTAGCTAGCTTAATGATTAGTTTTTTTGAGGCTACAATTTCTGAAATTATTTTACTCGCCTCACTGATGCATATTGCGGCGGCCCTCGGTGGCAACACCGCTATCCAAACCCTGACTGTTGTCACTAGAGGTTTGGCTACAGGAGATTTTAAATATGTCTCTTTTAAAAAGGCGCTCATAAAAGAAATTTTAGTGGGAATGGCACTCGGTGTGACCACAGGTTTTGTAGCATGTTTGATTGTTTATATCTGGAAAAATGATTTTTTGATGGGAGCTCTTCTTGGAGCTTCAATGGCGATCAACTCATTAGTAGCAAGTTCAGCTGGCGCCTTTATTCCTCTGTTGCTTAAGAAGTACGGTAAGGATCCTGCCATTGCTAGCGGAGTTTTGGTCACAACGATTACAGATATTTTTAGTTTTTTCTCTTTCTTAGGAATCGTAAGTTTACTTTATTTGTATTGAAGTCGTAAATAGTCCTAGGCGATGTAGGCCATTTATTTAACCCAGATCCTGGGATCTGGGATTTATCTGATATGGGATTGCTCTGCTCGAAATAAAACTGAGCAACGTCCAACTTAATTCCCAGATCCGTGGATAAGCGGCAGCGCACCCCCATGAAACACACTCCCCCAGCGTCGTGCTCAAAATGTTCTCTTTCAGCTTACAGGTATGTCGGCTTCAATAGAAAATTTCTGCGCTATAAATTGCTGAAGCAGGTTTGATGGGTTTTCCCTCGCGCTTATCCGCGGATCTGGGATAATTTTGCCTAGAAAACAGCTGAGTTTTCTTTTTGATAGTCGTAAGGAAAATTTAATTTAAATCGAGTTCCTTTTCCGACATCACTTTCCAATAGGATGTCTCCACCATGAAGTTTCAAAATATATTTTACAATAGCTAATCCTATCCCAGTTCCACCTTTCTTACGGTTTCGTGAATGGTCTACTCTATAAAATCTTTCAAAAATTCTTGAGTGATGCTTTGGAGCAATTCCAGGTCCTTCATCAATCACTTCCAAAATTACAGATTGGGATTTTGGATCGTCATACCATTTCACCTGAATATCCAACTCTTCAGAACTATAGCGACACGCATTGCTCAACAAATTATACAGAACCTGTGAAACCTTTGAGCGGTCTCCGTATAACATTTCAGAATCATAAGTCACATTGATGACTCGGTTTGAATCTGGCAAAAGATTTAAACAATCTAACGTGATTTCTCGTGTAGCAATCCAATCAAACTGAAGTTGCTCTCCAGATTCAAGCTGACTTAAATCTAATAAATCTTCAGTGAGATCAACGAGTCGCTTTGTTTGGTTTCCCAAAATATCTAAACACTGATCTCTGACATTCTCTTTAGGGCCTGATTTCATCAGACTTACTGCCGACGCAATGAGTGTCACTGGAGTTCTAAGTTCATGGGAGGCATTTGCCACAAAATCCATTCGTTTTTTATTCATTTCTACATGCTCTGTTCGATCTAAAAACACTCCCAGGGCACCATAAGAACTCCGGTTCTCTCGCTTCAAGGGAGTGACCATTAAGTTCATGGTGTATTCTTTTTGGTTTGATTGATAAGTAATCTGGGTTTGAGATGGGACACCCTGAGCTAATGTCTCTGTGTAAGCCTTTCGAATTCCTTGGTTTCGAAATAGCACACTTAAATCAAAAGGCATTTTCGTCTCGTGTAAATCTAACATCACTCCTAGTGCAGGGTTGTAAAAGATGATTTTTTGCTTTTCAGAAATAGCTAAAACAGGTTGATCAATAGTGTTCATGATGGTTCTGAGCTCAGTCTTTTCACGAGTCAGGGCCTTAATTTTCCTACGTATAAAAGTCTGCAACCTAAGGCTTTGTGCCTCCAAACTTTTCCACTCTTTATTGAAACCATAAAACTTTAAATTCTTATCATGAATTTCATCTGTCTCAGAAATGTTTGATAATTCTGTTAGAAATTGAGAAAGTTTTACAAAGTTTTTCAAACTATAATAGTAAAGTGTAGAGTAGGCACAGGCAGCAAATAAAGCCAGAAATACTGACACTAACAAAGGATGAGCATCCCATGCCGACAAAATCAAACTATTCAAAGCAAACAAGCTTACAAAAATGAAACAAAAAAACTGAAAGGCTCTTCTACGCAGAATCATAAACTAATCCGTTAAAGGATAGACAAAGCGGTAACCCACACCCCGTATGGTATCTATAATCCCTGACATATTATCCAGTTTTTTTCTAAGACCAAAAATATGAGTATCCACCGTTCGCCCAGTGACGTTCACCCCATCACCCTGCACATTCTTTATGAGCTGCGCTCGAGTTAGAACTCGGCCAGAAGCTTTAATTAAGCTTTCAAGCAAAATAAACTCAGAACGTGTTAACGGAAGCTTAAGATTATTTAGCCTTGCTTCAAAAATTTCAAAGTTCACCGATAAATTTTCGAATTGTATCCAGCCTGTCGAAGTTAAACTTGACTCTTCAGAGTTTTCTTGTTGAGAACGTCTGAGTACAGATTTAATTCGAGAGACTAATACTCTCTCTTGAAAAGGCTTGGTTAAATAATCGTCAGCACCAGACTCTAACCCCTCAACAATATGATCTGCGGAGTTAAGGGCAGTGACAAAAATAACTGGAGTTTTAGCCTTGCTAGAGTCTAAAGCCCTAAGCCATTTTAATACTTCTAAACCCGAACATTCAGGTAGCATCCAGTCCAATAAAATAATTTGGTAAGTGCCTTCAAGTATTTTCTGTTTAGCTTCTTTACCATCAAAAGCAAGGTCCACTTTATAGTTAAAATTACTCAGCTGTAAGCTTAAAAGCTGTGCTAAACTCTCCTCATCTTCAATATATAAAATCTGTGCGTCCATAAAAATTCACCTCTAATTTTTAAAAGTGGCCTAATTTGAAACAGGCCCTCACAGCATATGTACAGTTTATTTGAAAAATATCAACAATCTACTCAATATTAATTAAAATCAGGATAAAACCAAGGAAAGACGTAAAATATACACTTAAGCTATTTGTGATTAATGGCTTATAAAGAAGAAAACCATCCTTCAACGACCAAAAGTATAAATCCAGATCCGCGGATAAGCAGCGGTAAAAACCCATAAAACACCCTCCCCCAGTGTCGTGCTCTAAATGTTCTCTTTCAGCTTACAGCTCAAGTAGGCTTCAAGAGAAATTTCTGCGCTAGACACTGCTGAAGTAAGTAGGATTGGGGTATAAATTCACAATAATTAAACTCATAAAAGTATAAGAAAAAACTTAAAAGTTCAGAAAATACATAAAATATAAATGAATCAACTTTTGCTAAGTAAGACGAAAAAAGACAAAAAAAAATCAGACTTGCGTCTGATTAAAAAAAAATTGGCATCGTGCTACTTTCACACAGTAAACTGCATTATCATCGCCGCTGATAGACTTAACTTCTGAGTTCGGAATGGATTCAGGTGTATCCCTATCGCTATCGACACCAAAAAAAATCATAAATAATTAATGGTCTCTAAAAAAGAATAAATGTCCAAGATTTTTTTGCATTCAATACAGAGTGGCGTTCATCACGATCTTAAGTTATCCCTAACAGGCTTAACTTAAAAATCAATAATAATAAAACTCTCGAATAATTAGTACAGGTCAGCTAAACTTATTGCTAAGCTTACACCTCCTGCCTATCAACCTTCTAGTCTTGAAGGATTCTTTGGGGGCCGAAGCCCCAGGGAAAACTCGTCTTGTGGTTGGCTTCCCGCTTAGATGCTTTCAGCGGTTATCCATTCCAAACATAGCTACTCTGCAATGCCGTTGGCACGACAACAGAAACACCAGAGGTTTGTCCATCCCGGTCCTCTCGTACTAGGGACAGCTCCACTCAATTTTCCTACGCCCACGGAGGATAAGGACCAAACTGTCTCACGACGTTCTGAACCCAGCTCGCGTACCTCTTTAATTGGCGAACAGCCAAACCCTTGGGACCTGCTCCAGCCCCAGGATGAGATGAGCCGACATCGAGGTGCCAAACACCCCCGTCGATGTGAACTCTTGGGGGGTATCAGCCTGTTATCCCCGGAGTACCTTTTATCCGTTGAGCGATGGCCCTTCCACACGGGACCACCGGATCACTTTGGCCTGCTTTCGCACCTGCTCGACTTGTTGGTCTTGCAGTCAAGCTCCCTTATGCCAATGCACTCGACGCCTGGTTTCTAATCAGGCTGAGGGAACCATCGCACGCCTCCGTTACATTTTAGGAGGCGACCGCCCCAGTCAAACTCCCCACCAGACAGTGTCCCTCATCCGGATAACGGATGTAGGTTAGACATCTAAGACAGTAAGGGTGGTATTTCAAGGATGACTCCATAGAGACTGGCGTCCCTACTTCAAAGTCTCCCACCTATCCTACACATACTGACTCAAAGGTCACTGCCAAGCTAGAGTAAAGGTTCACGGGGTCTTTCCGTCCATCCGCGGGTACTCGGCATTTTCACCGAGAATTCAGTTTCGCTAGGCACCTGGTTGAGACACCGGAGAAGTCGTTACGCCATTCGTGCAGGTCGGAACTTACCCGACAAGGAATTTCGCTACCTTAGGACCGTTATAGTTACGGCCGCCGTTTACTGGGGCTTCGATTCTGAGCTTCGCCCGAGGGCTAACACATCCTCTTAACCTTCCAGCACCGGGCAGGCGTCAGGCTGTATACGTCGACTTACGTCTTTGCACAGCCCTGTGTTTTTGATAAACAGTCGCTACTCCCAATTCACTGCGGCCAACGGAAGCTTCGTCTGTAAAAGACTACACTTCTATTGGCACACCTTCTCCCAAAGTTACGGTGTCAAGTTGCCGAGTTCCTTAACCAGGTTTAACCCAATCGCCTGAGAATACTCATCTAGCTCACCTGAGTCGGTTTACGGTACGGGCGATTTCAAAAACATGTCGAAACTTTTCTAGGAACCATGGAATCTGCCACTTCAGAGAATAAATTCTCTCGCATTCACGCCTCGGTCTATTGTGTGGTGTTTAACCACACGACTTACACGCTTACACCTGAATCCAATAACAGGCTGACATATCCTAGTCCGTCATTCCTACACTATAAAATGAAATCGGTAACGGAATATTAACCGTTTTTCCATCGACTACGCCAATTGGCCTTATCTTAGGACCCGACTAACCCTGGGACGATTACCGTGGCCCAGGAACCCTTGAGCTTTCGGCGTGGAGGTTTTTCACCTCCATTAGCACGCTACTTGTGTCAACATGATCACTTCTCATCAGTCCACCCGTGCTCACGCTCGGACTTCAACCCAATAAGAACGCTCCCCTACCCCGCACTATAAAAGTGCAGCCGCATTTTCGGTAGTTAACTTAGCCCCGTTAAATCTTCCGCGCAAATCCACTAGACCAGTGAGCTGTTACGCTTTCTTTAAAGGATTGCTGCTTCTAAGCCAACCTCCTGGTTGTCTCAGTAGTTTCACAACGTTTTCCACTTAGTTAACATTTGGGGACCTTAAATGGCGGTCTGGGCTCTTTCCCTTTCGACTATGGACCTTATCACCCATAGTCTGTCTCCTGGAGTAACTATCAACGGCATTCGGAGTTTATCTGAGTTTGGTAATCCGGTAAGGACCCCTAGCTCAACCAGTGCTCTACCTCCGTGATAGAATTTATCCAAGGCTATACCTAAATATATTTCGGGGAGAACCAGCTATCACCCGGTTTGATTGGCCTTTCACCCCTATCCACAGCTCATCCGAGCAGTTTTCAGCCTACAACGGTTCGGGCCTCCACGAAGTGTTACCTCCGCTTCACCCTGGCCATGGATAGATCACCGGGTTTCGGGTCTATCTCAATGTACTTACGCCCTATTAAGGCTCGCTTTCACTACGGCTTCACCTCTCGGCTTAACCTAGCACATTAAGATAACTCGCTGACTCATTATGCAAAAGGTACGCGGTCACACTTTAAATAGTGCTCCCACTGCTTGTAGGCATTCGGTTTCAGATTCTATTTCACTCCCCTCTCGGGGTTCTTTTCACCTTTCCCTCACGGTACTTGTTCACTATCGGTCATCAAGGAATATTTAGCCTTAGAGGGTGGTCCCCCTGGATTCCCAACGGATTTCTCGTGTCCGATGGTACTTGGGATACTTTTAGGGTTTGTCTAGTTTTCGATTACAGGGCTATCACCTTCTTTGGCCAGTCTTTCCAAACTGTTCTTCTAACCGTTCAAAATCCCATAACAAAGTCCCACAACACCAAACCTAAATAAATAGATCTGGTTTAGGCTGGTCCCCTTTCGCTCGCCGCTACTAAGGGAATCTCGTTTGATTTCTTTTCCTCAGGTTACTGAGATGTTTCACTTCACCTGGTTAGCTTTTATAAGTTATGTATTCGCTTATAAATTATTGGGTTTCCCCATTCGGAAATCCCCGGATCAAAGTGTATGTGCCACTTCCCGAGGCTTATCGCAGCTTATCACGTCCTTCTTCGCTTCTTGATGCCAAGGCATTCACCGAATGCCCTTTTACATTTATTATTATTTTCGTGCTTTTTTAATTGTAATTAAACCTGCTAAGAATCACTCAAAATCGCGAATTCCGCTGATTTGAGTGAATGATTCATTTTTTAGACAATGTCTAAAAAACGCACAAATTATAAAAATTTGTGTCTGCTTAAATTAATAAACAGAATACTCAATCACTTATCTTAATCTTATATTTACTTTATACTTTACATAGTTAAAAAATTGATACTTCTTGTTATCTAAAATTGCTTTTAGATAACAGACTTGAACATTTATTCTATTTTCAAAGAACACTTGGATAGCACTAAAGTTGGTAGGCCTGAGAAGACTTGAACTTCCGACCCCACGCTTATCAAGCGTGTGCTCTAACCAACTGAGCTACAGGCCTATAATGTCTGTAGGCTATCCGCCAATATTTAGTTAAATTAATAACTAAATATCGACTCTTTCAAAACTAAATAGCGTTGCTTTTATGGGTTGACCTAAAGATGAATATTTCCAGGGAAATATTATGTTGTCATCCTTTAAAAGGAGGTGATCCAGCCGCAGGTTCCCCTACGGCTACCTTGTTACGACTTCACCCCAATTATCGACCATACCTTGGACGTCTGCCTCCGAAGTTAGCGAGACGGCTTCTGGTACAACCAACTTTCATGGTGTGACGGGCGGTGTGTACAAGGCCCGGGAACGTATTCACCGTGACATTCTGATCCACGATTACTAGCGATTCCAGCTTCATGAAGTCGAGTTGCAGACTTCAATCCGAACTTAGAGGAACTTTTTGAGATTAGCGTGACATTACTGTTTAGCAACCCTTTGTATTCCCCATTGTAGCACGTGTGTAGCCCTAGGCATAAGGGCCATGAGGACTTGACGTCATCCCCACCTTCCTCCGACTTAACGTCGGCAGTCTCTTTAGAGTGCCCAACTAAATGCTGGCAACTAAAGATAGGGGTTGCGCTCGTTGCGGGACTTAACCCAACATCTCACGAC
>CALGWV010000133.1 GCA_937936325.1 uncultured Bdellovibrionales bacterium
AAAACCTACAAACAACAAGGACAAGTTGAGCTTGGTTTTAGGTTCATGAAAGATCCCTATTTTTTTACTAGCTCATTGTATTTAAAAAGCCCCAAAAGAATTGCTGCGCTACTGATGATCATGACGCTGTCGTTGATGGTCTATACTGTGGTCCAACGAAGGTTAAGGCGAGCATTGGAAAAACATGGTGATACGATCCCGAACCAAGTTGGTAAACCCACCCAGACTCCAACGATGAAATGGGTCTTTCAAATGTTCTTTGGAGTGAACCTGCTAGAAATAAAATTCAAAAAAGTTAAAAATGCAGTCATTCAGGGCCTCTCAGAGATCCATTTTAAAATCTTGAAATACCTTTCAGCAGGGGCTTTGAGGGCTTACACCCTCCAAGACCCCATTACGTGATCAATGTCGGCTAAATGACCTTCTTAAAGCTTTTCATGTCTGGCTTCTATTATATTTGCTTTCTTTGTCTTTACAAAATTTATCCAGCCTTCGTCAGCTCCTATAGGATAAACCTCTGAATAGTCTATTCAATTTTAAGAATTCTTAAGCATTTCAGATTGACTCGTATGATCAAAATCTACATACTCATGAGTGAACTTTGCCTGGTTCTTCTGGCTCTAAGTCTAAATTGAGACATGTATTTGTAAGTTCAGTTTTGAGCTGTGATAACTTAAAGGTTGAGAATTCATTAGAGCATGAGCTTTATGAGTAAGCTCTTTTTTAGTAATCGGCGTCACTGTGTATATTTGATGTGACGTTGGCTGCATTTAAGCAAATTTGAGGTTTTTTTTAGTTGTCTAATCATCACAAAGAATTTTTCGATATTTTAATTGGAGGTCGAAAGCACAGAATTTGCTCTGAATTAGGTTCAGAGGAACTGTTCGACATCAGCCAAGAGTTAGATTTGAGGGTCACGGCCCTCACGCAAAAGGGACACTCCTTCACTGCGGCCACTTTGATTGCAGGTATGGAGCTCGTTTATGAGTTGAAGCAAATCAAGGCTAACTCAAAACAGTGGTACGGAAAGATCGAAAAAAATATGGGACTTTTTGACGAGAAATTTAAAAGTTTCGTCTCCCACATTGAAGATAACTAAAACTCACTAAGCTGGGATTGAGAGTCTCAGCAGCGCCTCAATTCATGTCTAAGTGCAGCCTTTTGTAAGGTTGTTGTTTTGGAATTATTAAAGACAAAAAAACATTTTAGAGACTGGGCTCGAGCAGCATCGATAAAAAGCTCTGAGTCTGGATTTGAGCTTCAAATAGAGCGGCTGCTTGAAAGTCTCAACTTCTCTTTTGAGTCCACTCGTGTGGGGGGCTACCGCTTTAAGAATCCTGAACCTAATTTGGATTCTCTATTTTTCAAGTTCAATCATGCCTTTTTTCCACAAGTTCAAGGCGATCGACATATGGATTTTGTTGAAGCCGATAGCGAGACTCCATGGGACTTGAATTCTTATAAGATTTTAGAGCCTCAAGCATCACAAAAACAGCGCCAGGATTTGGATCTTATTTTCGTACCTGGGCTTGCCTTTGACCACCGAATGACAAGGTTGGGTCGAGGTGCCGGTTACTACGACTCATTTTTAAAACAGACTTCAGCTCTTAAAGTGGGTGTTTGTTTGAGATCACAATTTTTTTCACAACAAAGTTTACCCCGAGACCCATGGGACTGTCCCATGGATTATGTATTAACAGAAAAATTTATTTATAAGAGGACATCATGAACACAATAATCTATATCGTTTTAGGAGCCTTAGTGGGCCTCATTACAGGAAGCTTATTAGCTTTGTTTTTTAAAAACCAAGCTGATATGAAAACAAAGAAAACGGCTGAAAAAGAAGCCGAACGTATTTTACAAAAAGCTCAAGCGCAGAGTGCAAAAATCGACAGAGAATCTAAAAAAAGAGCTAAAGATTTCGAAAAAAGAGCTAGGCGAAATGCGGAAGATGAGATTAGAAAAGAAAAAGACCAAATTTTAAAATCTAAAGAAGAGCTCAAAAGGACAGAAAAAAACAATCGTCTCAATTTAGATAAAAAAAGAGACAAGATTCAAGAGCTTGAAGTTTCTATTAAAGAAAGAGAAGAAAAAATTCAAATTGCTCAGTCTAAGATTCAGGCATCAAAGGATAGAGCAGACGAGGCTCTCAAAGAGTACCAAATCAAGCTAGAGTCTATAGCCGGGATTTCAAAAGACCAGGCCAAGTCTGAGTTGATCCAGGCTTTAGAAGAAGAAACTAAAACTGAGTTTGCAGACAAGTATGTTGAGATTGAAGAAGAAGCCAGAGATAAAGCTGAGCGAAAAGCCAAGCGTATTATCAGTCTGGCTGTCAGTCGCTATGCTGGTGAATATGCCGCTGAAAGAACCACAAGTATTTTAGCTTTGCCTAGTGAAGATATGAAAGGAAAAGTCATTGGTAAAGAAGGGCGTAATATACGTGCTTTTGAATCCATGTGTGGTGTGGACCTTATCATTGATGAAGTGCCAGATGCTGTAGTTATATCTGCTTTTGATCCAGTGAGAAGAGAGGTTGCTAAAAGAGCTCTAGAAAAATTATTTACAGATGGACGAATTCATCCTTCTTCTATTGAAGGTGCTGTGAAACTTGTCAAAAAAGATCTTCAAAAAAGTATTTTAGCTGATGGCGAAAAAGCCATTTCTGAATTAGGTTTAACAAAAGTCCATCCTGAAATTTTAAAATTAATTGGAAGTTTAAAATATAGAACTTCTTACTCTCAAAACAATTATACGCACAGTATTGAGACAGGTATTTTAGCGGGAATGATGGCCGCTGAAATGAATCAGAACGTGAAAGTCGCCCGCAGAGCTGGATTACTCCATGATATTGGTAAGGCTATGGATCATAGTATTGAAGGAAGCCACGCTGTTATAGGTGCAGACTTTGCCAAAAAATATGGTGAGCGCGAAGCTGTTTGTCATGCGATCCGCTCTCATCATGAAGATGAAAAACCAAACTCTGTGATTGCCCATATTGTAGCAGCTGCCGATGCTTTATCCAGTGCTCGCCCAGGTGCCAGGAAATCAACTCAAGATGCTTATGTGAAACGCCTCGAAGATTTAGAGTCTATTGCTAATAGTTTTGACGGTGTCACTCGAACTTTTGCCATGCAGGCCGGGCGTGAAATCCGCGTTCTTGTTGATGGGGGCCTTGTGAGTGATAAGCAGTCTGTGATGCTTTCAAGAGACATAGCACGAAAGATTGAAAGAGAGATGAGTTACCCTGGGCAAATTAAGGTTTCCGTATTTCGTGAAACTCGAGCTGTAGAGCATGCTAAATAATGAAGAGCTTAAGTCCAAAAGAACAACTTGAATTTCTTAAAATTCCTTGTGAGGAGATCGTAAGCGAAGATCAACTCCTGAAGATGTTAGAGAAAAGCCAAGAGACAAAAACACCACTTAGAGTGAAGGCTGGATTTGATCCCTCAAGTCCTGACCTACATTTAGGTCATACTGTTTTAATACAGCTCATGAAGCGTTTTCAAGTTTTAGGTCATCAAGTGATTTTTTTGATTGGAGATTTTACGGCAATGATTGGGGACCCCACTGGGAAAAACCAAACTCGACCGCCATTAAGTAAAGAGCAAATTGCTGAAAATGCAAAGACCTATGCCGATCAAGTTTTTAAGATTTTAGACCCGAAGCTCACAGAGGTGAGGTATAATTCTGAGTGGTTTGATAAGTTTACTGCTACAGATTTTATTCGTTTATCCAGTCAGTATACTTTGGCTCGAATGCTTGAGCGTGATGATTTTGAAAAACGCTATAAAGCCAAACAGCCTATTGCTCTCCATGAGTTTTTATATCCACTAGTTCAAGGGCAAGACTCTGTAGAGTTAAAAGCTGACGTTGAACTCGGTGGAACAGATCAAAAGTTTAATCTTTTAGTGGGCCGTGATTTGCAAAAAAGTGCAGAGCAAAGACCCCAGGTGATTTTAACCGTTCCTCTTTTAGAGGGGACAGACGGTGTAAAAAAAATGTCTAAAAGTTTAAATAATGCCATCTCAATCGACGAAAGTCCCAAGGAGATGTTTGGCAAAATGATGAGTATCACGGATCCCATGATGTTTAAATATTTTATGCTTTTGACTAATAAGACCGCCACTGAAATTGCAGAACTACATAATCAGGTTGAAAAAGGCACATCTCACCCTAAAGACTTAAAATTAAAATTGGCTCTAACCATCGTCACTCAATTCCACGGAGCTATTGCTGCTGAAAAGGCCCAAGTTGAATTTGAAAATATTTTCAAAAAAGGCGGGCTTCCTGATGATATCCCTGATCTGCAATACCAACCTGGAGAAAAAAACTTTGTAGATGTTCTTAATGAACTTGGACTTGTTGGGAGTAAGGGCGAAGCCCGTAGACTCATTCAAGGTGGAGGTTTTAAGTTTGAGAATGAAAAAGTGATGGACCCTCAGTTTAAGCAAAATTTTGAGCTTAATAAAAAATATTTACTTCAACTAGGTAAGAAAAAATTTGCTTACTTAAATGTGAACGGAGATGCACATGAAGGTTAAATTTTTACCTATGGATGTTGAGCATGAGGTTAAACCAGGACAATCGATCTTAGATCTTGCGCAACAAAATAATTTGCATATTCAATCTGTTTGTAAGGGGATTCCTTCTTGTGCTGAATGCCGAGTTTATTTGAAAGAGGGTGAGACGAATGTGATTCCTCCTTCGGATCAAGAATTAGATTTGATTGGCACGGCTTACTTTGTAGATCAACGTCGGCTTTCTTGTCAGTTGAAGTGTTTTGGAGATGTCACTGTTGACCTTACCGAGCAGTTAGAAAAACAAGAAAACCATCGCGATAAGATCATAGATAATAATCAAAGATTTAAAGAAAACTCCCATGCCAGACTCGGTAATATTTTAGACGAGCAAGAGTGAGATCGTCGTGGCTATAAAAATTATTGCGCAAAATAAAAAGGCAAGGCATTTATACCAGATCATTGATACACTTGAGGCAGGTTTGGTGCTGCGAGGCAGTGAGGTCAAATCTTTACGTTTAGGCAATATCAGTTTGTCAGAATCTTTTGTGAGCTTTAAAAAAGACGAGGTCTTTTTAGATAAATGCCACATTCCAGAGTTTAAAAACAGCAGCTATAATAATCACACCCCAGAGAGACGTCGCAAACTTCTACTCCATAAAGCTGAAATTGCAAAGCTTCAAGCCAAAGTCCAAGAAAAAGGCCTGACCTGTGTGCCCATGAAAATTTACTTTTCAAGAGGAAAAATCAAGCTTGAGATTGGCTTAGGAAAGGGAAAAAAGCTTTTCGATAAGCGCCAATCCCTGAAAGAAAAAGACATGAAAAAACGCCTCCGAGAAACCTAACCCCCCAAGCTTTGGTGCCTGGCACCAAAGCTTCAGTGTCTAAAGTTTAGACACTTGAGTGACTCATTTTGTCTGAGCACCTCTTTAAGAGAGTCTCTAGAGCTGTAAACCCGTATATTTAAGGCATTTTTACGTTTCACTTTTGTGGCATTCATATTGCTTCTTGAGATGTATGATGAATAAAGCGATTTATACTTTTTCTTTAGCCCTTGCGATCTTGGGTGGCACCTATATGTATCAGCAGAGCATCCAAACTCCTGAAGTGGACTGTAACTTTGTACAGAATAAATCTAAACAAAGGGTGTCTTGGGGAAAGAACTTTCCTATCGAATTTCGAATTCACGAATCTGTGCCTTATGAGGCCATAGACTCAATACGCCAAGCCGCCCATACATGGAATACCATTTCAAAAATGGATTTGATCCACATTATAGATACTAATTCAGATGTGCCATTTTCGATGTATGATAAAGTTAATGGGATCTATTGGAAGAAGGCTTGGTCCAAAAACCATGCTAAAGAACAAGCTCGCACCACAATACGTTGGAAAAAAGAGACTGCAATTTCTGCTGATGTTTTAGTAAACAATAAGAATTTTAAATTTTTCTTTTCTGACGAAGAGTCCAGTATGGATAAGGTGGATTTTCTTGGAATGATGGTTCATGAATTTGGGCATGCTCTTGGCTTGGCCCATGTCCCAAATCATCACTTGAGCGTGATGTATCCAGTCTTACCTAAAGGTTTTGAAAGGCGCTCTAATAATAATCATAATATTTTGCATGATGTAGATCTAAAATCCTTCCAATGTGAATATGCTTCGATTTTTAAAGGCTTTGATGAGTTTTCTTTTTCTGATATGGCTGAGTCTGAAGATGATCAAGAGTACATTAACTCGTCTAGTCATTCTCCATAATATGAGGCAATGCAGGCTTTTGACTAAAAAGATGTCTCTAATTGAGGGCTATAGATTGTAGACCTTTGTCTAATAACCTATAATAAGGAGCAGCAGATCTGCTGGGAGCCAAATGAAAACATTAAAAAATAAGTATTTTGCTCTTGAACTTTTCCCTAAAAAAATAAATTTGATAGATTCTCAACTCGATATGTTCTCTGAGCAAGAAAGAGAGCTCATTCAAGGCATTGAGGATCAGTTGCATGAGTTAAAGATGAATCAAAGTAAATTGAGGTTCATGTCCAAGGAAATTCAAAAAGTCATCCGTAAAATCAAATAATTCTAGCTTGCTATCATATGAATCTATTTCTTTTTTTTAGCTTTAAAAAGACTCGACCTCAAAGGTGGGTCCTTGAATATGAATCTCTTTCTAAAAATAATATTGAGAGCCTGGGATCTTTGAATATTATTGAGCCTCAAAAGTTTAAAAACAAAAAAAATGAAGTTCAAAGGATAAAACTTAAATACCCAATATTAAATCATCCAGACCTCATATCAAAAATGGTATTGAGATGTATCGCCTTATCTCAGAAACGGGCCAAAGAGGGGATTCACCTTTTGGAGCAATTCTGATTGATCCCAGCAAAGGAGCTCCAGCAGTGTCTAGCACAGAGATTTTTCTTGAAGCCGACACAGCTGTACTGTGAGAAAAAGAACATTTTGAGCACGACGCTGGAGGAGTGCGATGCATGGGGTTCCACCGCTGCTTATCCATGGATCTGGGTTTATAATTAATGACTTTGGTTGAGCTTACGGAAACTGCCTTCAACAAGTTGAAGATACACTTTTGCAAGCAGCAAAACTTCGTGTTTGGAAAGCTCAGATAAAAATAATTTTTGAGCTTTAAAGTTTGGAAACTCAATCCAGTCTAAAAATAAGCTTTCCATAATTTCTTTTTGATCCTGAGTGGGTTCAAAAATGAAAGCTCTTTCTAAAACACTTTTTGCAAATAGAACATGATGGCCTTTCATAGAAAGGTTAATAAATTGCTCTATCTCCTTAGAGTGATACTTTTTTGTCATTTTATTTTCTACCAAAGACATCCTGTCTCCTGATTGAATCTTCTATAGCTATAACGATTATCGTGTTTAATAAAGTAAGACTAAATCCTATAGTCCTATATTTCCTAAATCTATATCTATTTTGGCAACAATTAGACTCAAATTGCAAATTTCATAGATCTATTTTGGAACCCATCCAGGCCTTTAGGCTTGCTGAGTGTTGGAAAACAATAGGGGCTGAGGAAGATTCGTTTGTCCACTACAAAAAACATCTCAAGTCGAAACTAGAGTGGGCACTGAGAAAATTAAACTCGACTGAGTCACAACTAGAGCCTTCATTTAATTTTCTCAGTGCGCAATCTACTTTCTCGTGAGCTGCTTTTCTCGTTTGGACAAACGAATCTTCCTCAGCCCCTAGTGTTGAGCTTCTTCTCTCGGCTTAACTTTGTGGTATTATAGATTATTGCTAGGCTGTTTTGATAATTGATCTAGGGCGTGTCCCGAATTCGACATGTTGGCTTCAAAGATACTGGGCGTATTCAAAGTCAGTGAGCGCAGACCGAATAAATTTTTATGTAGCCATATACAATTTTGAGAATGTCTTTTTTAAGGCGGAGTTTTTTTGAAAAAAAAAGTAAAAGTTGAAGAAACAAGCTTAATAGTGATTGATCCATATAAAAATTTGGAATTTTCTAACGAAAAAGAGTTACACCAGTTTTTTTCTGAAGATATTTCTAAAATTGAGAAATTTGTTTCAGGTCATCGTGTTAAGGGAGATGTGCCTAAAAAAGAGTGGGATCAATATGATGAACTCTTAGATGAGACCCTCAATGATCCTGATGAAATTTGGGAAAACAATAAAATTTTAGACCAAACTTATTTTATTTACTTAAGAGATTTTCCAAAAGAGCAGCTCTTCTATCTTGTTTTTGCCTATTGTGTCGATGCTGAGCCTAGCTTTATATACTTTCATCTTCCTTCAAGGTCAGATAAACTCATCCAACTTTTAACTCAAGGTGAGCTGATTTATGATAGATCTATTAAAGATGTCTATGCCGGATCTGTAGATGGAGATGCCCTAGGCGATGGGGATGAAGTGGCGAGAGGGCTCTATAGTGCAATGCTTAAATTAAGGTCTGATGAGGATATTTCAGAAAGCGACTTTAGAGCTTATGCAGGTCTAAGAGAGCTTTGCCTTGGGGAGCCCGATGAGATGTGGCGTTCCTCGGAACTGCAGAGTTTTACACAATTGATATTTATTCGATACTTTCATGATGATCCTGAGCTTAAAAACCTGTCGTACGTTGTGGTCAGTTTAGAAGATCCTCAATCTGAAAGTCATATTTTATTATTTTCATTTCCCACGACAGATCCAGCTTTACTTGAGCGGTACCGGTTAGGGGATAATCTTCAGGTGGAGCAAGTGGTCCAAGAGGGATCACATTAACAATGTTTTTTTAACAGGGGCAAAAAATGCTTAAAAATCGTCATTATACAATAGGGTTTAAAAAATTCTTACAGTTTTGGTCTCCGGGAATAGGTCTGGCCCTGTTTTTAGTATCCTGTGCTAGCACACCTAAAACGGAAATTTTTCCTAAATCTGAAATCAAAGGCGCTTTTTCACTTGGAGCAGAGTCTTTAATGGGAAATAGTTTCACAACACAACATTATTACAAAAGTGAAATGGAAATTGAGAAAAAAAATACGCCAAAGAAAAATGAGGTCGAGTGGGCTGAATTCGAGATGCACCGTAAAACTGTAGGCGTTGTAGATAGTGGGGAAATCCAATTCCAAAAATGGATCACCAATAAAAAAGGCGATGCAGGACTTCATGAAATGGGAGTTCCTGAAGAAGGGGAAACACTTTTGGAAGTGGTCGATCCCACCGGCCAACCTTTGTATGTGAAGTCTTACCCTAGGGAGAGTATATTTTATCTCCCGTCAGTATCTTTGCCAAAGACTAAAGTGAAGCCAGGAGATAAGTGGACTTATAAAGGATCTTGGAAAGGTTTAAAATCAGGCCTTCCTTTTAATGTGGTTGTGCGTTCAAAACTCAAAGGCTGGGTGGATTGTGAAGGCCAACTTTGTGCCCATGTTTTAATTAACGGTGAAGTGCGTTTACCTAAAGACTTTCCAATCCCAGCTGAAATGAAAGGGGGCTTTAAAGGAGAGTATTACTTCAAGCGCACTAACTTTGAGGTGCTTTATACCTATGTTGAGAGTAAAGATTCTTTTCACGCTCCAATAGAAGGTCTCAAAATTAATTCTAAATCTTTCACCTGTGTAGAGAAAAAATCTTACAATTTTTGTAAAAGCGTTCAGCCTGTGAAGTAAAATTTTACAAATTTAAAGTGAGTTAAGTAGCCTTGAGCACCTCTAAGTCTCTAGTTAAGTGTCCACAGTCTAAAATGCTCGTGAGTAAATGAAGTATGTGTGAAAAAATTGGTTCTCTTCTAAAATTGGGGTTTCAAGGAACAATCCAGGCCCCAAGGCCCCCCGGCTTCAGGGGCAGATAGACTGAGTCAGCTTAAAGAGACTGGCACCCAGCTGATCAGTATCTGTGATTAAAGTTTCAAAATTTTCTAACTCTCATAAACAATATACTTCTCTTAAGCGACCCCAGTGCTATGAAGTAATATCGCCTTCTCTCTTTATCAGTTTGCTTTGCACTTCCTTCAGCTAAATTAAGACAGATACTGAGGCTCGCTCTTAAGAGTTGATCCCGAGCAGATCCTTTGATCGG
>CALGWV010000134.1 GCA_937936325.1 uncultured Bdellovibrionales bacterium
AAAGAAAGAAGACGCTTTTACTTCATAGCACTGGGGTCGCTTAAGAGAAGTATATTGTTTATGAGAGTGAGATAATTTTGAAGCTTTGATCTCAGATGCTGATCAGCTGGGTGCCAGTCTCTTTAAGCTGACTCAGTCTATTTGCCCCTGAAGCCGGGGGGCCTTGGGGCCTGGATTATTCCTTGAACCCCCAGTTTTAGAAGAGAACCACTTTATGCTTATAAACTGAGCATATCGAGAAGAAGTCTTCTGCAGCCCTAATCAATTTCAATGAATCGACAGAGTGCCATTTGGCCCGAGAGTTCGTAATTTAAATTCTGTGCTTTTTTAAGATGGTTTTTAGTCCAAAAACCAATGCTGCAGCTTTGATCTCTGGAGTCAAAGTGGCTGCAGTCCTCACAGCTATATAGAAGTTTGATTTTATTGAAGTCTTCCGGGTGGATCACATCTTTTTTGATGCTCTGTCTGGGTGTTTTTTTTCTCATGAATTTAACTTTCGCTCATTTCAATTTAAGGGGGATATAGAGCGCACCTGGTTTTTCTCAATTTCTAAGGAAGTGATTTTTTAATCAACTTGATTGGAAAGCCTTCGTCAAAAACTCAAGTGCGTTCAATATACATCTTGACACAGCTTAAAGTAGCTCACCTTTTAAGATATGAGTACAGAAAATTGGACAGTAAAGTCAAAACAGGCCTTAGCTCTAGCTTTGAAAAAGGCAGAAGAGCTAAAAAATCCTCAATTAGAGCCGGATCATTTACTATTTGCCTTTCTAAATGACGACGAGACTCTATTTTTTAGATTTTGTGAAGATCAGCTGAACTTAGCTCAGCTTCAAAAAGCTAATGAAAATAACCTAGCTCTGGCTCCTTGTCTCAAAGAGAATCAAGACATAAGGCTAAGTGCTCAAACTGTGTCACTTTTTAAAGAGGCGGCTCAGTATAAAGTTTTGTGGAAAGACACTTACATTTCAACAGAACATCTCCTAATGGCTTTTGTGGCTTTAAAGCTAAATCCTGTTTATAAGTCCTGTCTTGACAAAAATTTAAACTCTGAATCCGTTGAAAAGGAAATATTTAATATGAGATCAAATTCAAGCGTAAATACAGATCAACCTGAAGCGACCTACCAAACCATTGAAAAATACTGCATAAACCTTACTGAGAAGGCGCACCAAGGAGTTTTGGACCCTGTTGTTGGTCGCGATTCTGAGATTCGAAGACTCATTCAGGTGCTTGCGCGTAGAACTAAAAACAATCCAGTTTTGATAGGGGAGCCTGGTGTCGGTAAAACAGCTATCGCTGAGGGGTTGGCTCTTCGTATTATTAATCAAGATGTGCCAGAAGGGCTTCTAAATAAAGAGGTTTTAAGTTTAGATATGGGTTTATTGGTGGCCGGGGCTAAATATAGAGGGGAGTTTGAGGAACGGCTTAAATCCTTAGTTTTAGAAATTAAAAAACATAAAGATAAATATATTTTATTTATTGATGAGCTTCACACACTTGTAGGTGCTGGAGCCTCTGATGGAGCCATGGATGCCAGTCAGCTTCTAAAGCCAGCTTTAGCTCGAGGTGAGCTTCATTGTATTGGAGCCACAACATTAGATGAATACAGAAAGCACATTGAAAAAGATAAAGCATTAGAAAGACGCTTTCAAAGTATTCTGGTTAAAGAGCCCAGTTTACCTGATGCAATTACGATTTTAAGAGGGATTAAAGAAAAGTACGAGGTTCATCATAGTGTTCGAATCAAAGACGAAGCTTTAGTGGCTGCCGTCGAGTTGAGTGATAGGTATATTACATCAAGGTTTTTGCCGGATAAGGCTATCGACTTAATGGATGAGGCTGCGAGTCGGCTTTCTATGACAATCAATAGTGTTCCGGCTGAGCTTGATGACTACAAGAGAAAGATTACTACTCATAAAGTGGAACTTAATGCATTACAAAATGAAAATACTTCGAGTGAGCGTGTTAAGAGTATAAAGCTTGAATTAGATATGCTTGAGCAGAAGGCTGAGAAACTGGAAAATGTATGGAGAGTCGAAAAGTCTCGTATTCAAAGAGGAAAAGAATTAAAACAAAAGCGTGAGCAAACTTTAAACTTAATTGCCCGCTATGAACGCGATGGAGATCTAGAGCAGGCTGCAAAATTAAAATATGGTGAACTTCCGTTTTTTGATGAAGAGCTAAATAAACTAGATCAAGCGCAAGAAGGCGAAATCTCTCATTATTTAAATGAGGAAGTGTATGCTGAAAATATTGCTCAAGTTGTGTCTGAGTGGACAGGAGTCCCCATATCCAAGCTCGTTGAAGAAGAAAAAGAAAAACTTTTAAACCTTGAAGATCAGTTAAGAAAAAGAGTTGTAGGCCAAGACCAGGCTTTAAATGAAGTGTCTAAAGCTGTGCGCAGGTCACGAACAATCTTAGCTGACCCCAATCGGCCTTCGGGAGTTTTTCTTTTCCTGGGTCCCACTGGAGTTGGAAAAACAGAGACGGTCAAAGCCTTGGCTGAGGTTTTATATGAGTCTGAAAAAGACATTATTCGTCTAGATATGAGTGAGTATATGGAAAAACATTCTGTCTCTCGCCTAGTTGGAGCTCCTCCGGGCTATGTTGGATTTGAAGAAGGGGGGCAGCTGACAGAGCCAGTGAGGCGTAAGCCTTTTTCTGTGATTTTATTTGATGAAATAGAAAAAGCTCATCCAGATGTTTTCAATATTTTGTTACAAGTTTTTGATGAAGGACGGCTGACGGACAGTCAAGGAAAGCTTGTGAACTTTAAAAACACTTTGATTGTTCTCACTTCAAACATTGCTTCTTCTGTTATTTCTGATGATGGCCTAGATCAAGCTGAAAAAGATAAACTCATTTCATCTGAGATTAAAAAATATTTTAAACCTGAGTTTTTAAATCGTTTAGATTCTAAGGTTGTTTTTAATAGTTTGAATATGGGTCATATCAAAACAATTGTGGAACAACAGCTTCAGCTTTTAAAAAATAGGATGAATAAAGAGGGGCAGAACTTAACTTGGACATCTGAGATTGTAGATTGTTTAGCTCAAGCTTCTTATGAGCCAGCTTATGGGGCACGACCTGTAAAGAGAGTTTTAAATGAAAAAGTTTTAGACCTATTAACAATGAAGCTTCTTGAAAATAATAAAGCAGAAAATCAAACTTGGAGTCTAGTCTGGGTCAATGAAAAGCTAGATGTGATCCGGGCTTAGGTCAATAAAATGTCTAGTTCTGAGGTAAACTATCAAGACTCTTGTTCAGGTTGCCGTATAATAAAGACAACAATAAAAGTTCACTTTTAGCATTTTTGTTTTTGAGTGACCAAAGATATTAAGGGGTCTTTCATGAAAAATATTATTATCATTATCGTTACTCTGGCTTTAGGGGCATGCTCATCGTTGGGGTCAAGTTCATCACAAACAGGCCTGTTGGGGGAGTTTTTAGATATTGCTGGCGAGATGGATTACGAGACTCAAGGTCTTGATGGCTTTGAGCAAATGTCGGGGTATGATCAAGCTCTTAGTCTTCATGGAAGCTTTGAAGGCTTAGAACAGCGCCTTGGTTTGGATACGCCTGAATTCACATCAAATTTAAGCCTAGATTCTGAAGACCCTCAGTATGAGCTTACACGTGAATTTTTCCAAAACAGATTGAGCCAGATCAGTTCAAAAAATGTAAGTGTAGAAAGCAATACAACTCAGCAAAGCAGTTATCTTTCTAGAGTTTATTTTCAGTCTACAAATTTAAAAGATTTTTCACTCCAGTACGGCGCTGAGCAAGCTAGTGGATTTAGCATGATTAATGATGCCAGGTCTCTGGCTTCAACAGCTCCAGGAGTTCAGACGGTTATAGATCAAATGTTACAGTTAGAAAGACGTATTCAGATTTTAGAAATAAATAAAGGTCTAGACCCTAAGCCATTTGTAAGCTTAAGTTCTACTGAAGCTACAAATGTGGCTAGTTTTGCAAACCAAATTGCTCGATTAAAGAAGCTTTACGGTTATGAAGATGCAGGTGTAGCTCGCATTTCAAATTTAGCAGAAGTGCAAATGCAGGTTTCAAACTTAGAAAACAGATAATTCCCTGCCATCCTGCAAATAGACCCCTATGGATTTAGTGGTCTAATGAGATTATGGATTTATTCTCTCATACCGCAGATCATACAAAGACCTTCGTTCCACTTTCTGAAAAATTAAGACCTGAAAGTTGGGACCACTTCTTCTTATCTACCAACTCCATTTCTGAGTCCAGTTTAAACTTATTCAAGTCAGGTCAGTTTCCTAGCTTTGTAGTTTGTGGACCACCAGGTTCTGGAAAGACTACTTTGATTCGTCTGGCTTTAAATGAGTTTGATGGTGTTGTTGTAGAGAAGAACGCGGTGGACATCACTGCAAAAGGTTTAAGGGAGGAATGCCAAAAAGCCTCAGATCGCTATAGATTTCACAGGAAAAGAAGTCTACTTTTTGTAGACGAAGTGCATAGACTGAATAAATCACAGCAAGATGTTTTACTTCCGAGTATAGAGCGAGGAGATATCGTTTTTGCCGGGGCCACCACTGAAAATCCGAGATCTGTGCTAAATCCAGCACTTATCAGTCGATGTGAGCTGATTAGTTTAGGTCAGCATGACGAAAGCACTCTCGAAAAACTACTGGAGCGGGCCATAAGGTCATTAGGATTTAATGAGGTGAGCGAGTTTGTTACCGATGAAGCCAAAGAGCAGGTTCTTCTCCGAAGTGTGGGGGATGCCAGGTCTCTGATTAACTTTATTGAGCGTTTGCATCTAGGCTTTAAAAGTATCCCTAAAGCGAAGCAAAAATTACCCTTAAACTGGAAACAAATTGTAAAATTATTTGGAGTCGACACCTCCCGTGGTTATCAAAAAAAGAGTTCAGATCATTACGAGCTGACCTCAGCATGTATAAAAACAATGAGGTCTGGAGATGATGGGGCCGCCCTCTACTATTTGTGCCGCATGCTCGAAGCTGGGGAGAACCCGGAATATATTGCAAGAAGGTTTATAGTATTCGCGTCCGAAGATATTGGATTAGCTGACCCCAATATGCTTATTCTGGCTACTTCTAATTTAGAGGCTGTTATGAAAGTAGGGCTGCCAGAGGCTGGTATTAACTTAGCCCATACTTGCCTTGCTTTGGCGCAGGCATCGAAATCAAGAGAAGCTTACAGTAAGTACAAGAAAACTCAGAAGGCTCTGAAGTCTCTTGAGGCAGAAGCCGTTCCACAACATCTCAAAAATCATGGTGCAGGGCCACTTAATGGGAATAATTTACCCCCTCAAGCTCATCAAATGCTTGGGACCGGCTAATGACACGGGTCCTCTCAAATCAATCTGCAACAATTAATTTGACAATATAGAGCCGAGCTAGGTATAACGACTACTTACTAAATTTAGGTTTAGGGCTTTGTCATCAAATTATGACACGTCTTATAGAAGATCACGAGGATTGAATTTTATTTAAGGGCCTTTGCCAACTGATTAAAGTTCAATTGTCGTGATTTTTAATGTCCAAATTTCAGAGGTTAAACATGAGTAGCCAGAAAATTAGAATCCGTTTAAAGGCTTTTGATCATAAAATACTAGATCAATCCACAAAAGAAATTCTCGACACTGCTAAAAGAACAGGTGCTAGAGTTGTTGGGCCTATTCCTTTACCCACTCGAATTAATAAGTACACAATTTTGCGCTCTCCTCACGTAGATAAAAAGTCACGTGAGCAGTTCGAAATTAGAACACACAAGAGATTATTAGATATTCTTGAGCCGACTCCACAGACTGTGGATCAGCTCATGAAATTGGACCTGTCAGCAGGTGTTGATGTTGAGATTAAACTCTCCGCTCTCTAGGATAAGGAAGATATCATGTCAGAAAATGAAGAAGTTAAAAACGAAAAAGTAGAGACACCAGAAACTCCAGTGGCTGAACCTGTTGTAGAAACGCCTGAAGTAGAAGCTCCTAAAGGAGTTGAGCTCCAGGGGCTTTATGGTTTTAAGATGGGTATGAGCTCCGTTTATAATGAAAAAGGTGAGCGTATCCCAGTCACTGTGGTTCAATGTGAGCCATGGGTTATCACTCAAATTAAAACACAAGAAGTTGACGGTTATGAGGCCTTGCAGGTTTCATATGGCGCAAAAAAAGCAAAAAATTGTAACTTACCAGAAAAAGGCCACTTTAAAAAAGCGGGCCTCACAGAAGGTATGAAGTTTTCCCAAGAAATAAGACAAAGTCTTCCTGAGGGTGTAAAGCTAGGACAAGAAGTTTCAGTGAATTCAGTGCAAGAAGGTGAAATCTTAAAAGTTTCTTCATTAAGTAAGGGGCGAGGTTTTGCTGGTGTTGTAAAGAGGCATGGATTTGCCGGTGGACCAGCATCTCATGGTTCTCACTTTGGAAGACGTCCAGGTACAATTGGAATGTGTACCTTTCCAGGTCGTGTAATGAAGGGAAAGAAAATGCCAGGCCAATATGGTCATAAACTTAAAACCATTAAAGGCATTGAAGTTCTAAAAGTTTTACCAGAAAAAAATGCAGTTTTATTAAAAGGATCTGTACCAGGGTCTAAAAATACACTTGTTAAAATGATGAAGGGCTAGGAGATTATCGTGGCTGACTTAAACGTAGTAGATGTAAACAATAAAGAAGTGGGAAAAGTGAGTTTCTCTGAAGATGTCTTTGGACGTCCTTTGAGAAAAGACCTCTTAAATAGTGTGGTGAAATGGCAAAGAGCCAGAAGACGCCAAGGGACCCACATGGCTAAGACGAGAGCCATGGTTCGTGGAACAGGCGCTAAGCCATACAAACAAAAAGGAACTGGAAACGCGAGGCGTGGTTCTGAGAAATCACCTCTGATTCGTGGTGGAGGAGTCATTTTTGGACCTTCTCCAAGAAACTATGATTATGCACTTCCGAAGAAGGTAAGATCAGCAGCTTTAAAAACTGCTCTTTCTTACTTAATGTCTGAAGGAAAAATTAAAGTTGTAGACTCATTAGTGAATGACGCAAAAACCAAACTATTAGCTCAAAATTTAAAAACACTAGGCGTAACTCGTACTATGATCATTGATCATGAAACAAATACTACTTTGCAAAGAGCCGCTCAAAATTTACCTAGAGTTCAGTATCAAGAAGCTCGTGGAATGAACGTCTATGATCTTCTCAAGTATGATCACGTCATATTTACTAAAGAAGGTTTGCAGGCTGTTGAAAGCCGGCTTCAAGGAGGCGAAGCATGAACAGACAAGTTATTAAAAAACCTCTTGTAACGGAAAAATCTTCTGCACTAGCTGAAAGCTCAGTCTATACTTTTGAAGTAGATAGGAAAGCCACTAAGGTTGAAGTCAAAACTGCTGTTGAAGAATTCTTTAACGTTAAAGTTAAATCTGTTAAGACTCTTGTGTGTCGTGGGCGCTCAAAAAGATCGGCCCGTGGAATGACTAAAGTAAAGTATTGGAAAAAAGCCTATGTCACTTTAGGAAAAGGCGAAACACTTTCTCTTTTTGAGGGGGCTTAATCATGGGTATTAAAGTTCTAAAGCCTAGAAGTAACGGACAAAGAAACAGATCAGTTTCAGATTTCTCAGAAGTCACTAAGAGTAAACCTGAGAAAAGGCTCACTGAGCCTATGAAGCGTTCTTCCGCAAGAAACAATTACGGAAGAATCACGATGAGACATCGTGGTGGTGGTCATAAAAAAAGATATAGAATTATAGACTTTAAAAGAAACAAGATGGATATGCCTGCACAGGTTATCGCTATTGAATATGATCCAAATAGAAACTGTCGTATTGCGCTTGTCTGTTATAAAGACGGCGAAAAAACATACATTATTGCTCCAGTGAGCTTAAGTGTAGGTAATGAAGTCATTTCTAGTGAAAGTGCCGACATTAAGCCAGGGAATTGCCTACAGCTTAAGAATATCCCAACGGGGACTCAACTACATAATATTGAAATGAGGCCTGGTAAAGGCGGTCAGATCGCTAAGAGCGCTGGGACTAGCGCTTCACTTGTCGCCAAGCTTGGAAAATATTGCCAAGTTAAATTGCCTTCAGGTGAAGTAAGGCAGATTCTTTCCGAATGTCGTGCCACGGTAGGGCAGGTTGGAAATACTGAAACAGAAAACATTAAAATTGGTAAAGCAGGGCGTAATCGATGGAAAGGTAAGCGTCCCAAAGTTAGAGGTATGGCTATGAACCCTATCGATCACCCACTTGGTGGTGGTGAAGGTGTTGGTAAAGGTCATCATCCTGTGACTCCTTGGGGACAACCTTGTAAGGGTTTTAAAACTCGAACTAACAAAAGAACAAGTTCAATGATTGTTCGTCGTAGAAATAAAAAGTAGAGGATAATAATGGCACGATCACTTAAAAAAGGTCCTTATATACAAGAGCATCTCATGACCAAAATTGAAAAGGCTCATGAGACTGGTGATAAAAAGGTAATAAAAACATGGTCCCGTAGGTCCACAATTGTTCCAGAGGCTTCAGGACTTACATTTGCTGTACATAATGGAAAAAAGTTTGTTCCTGTTTTTATTTCAGACAATATGGTCGGACATAAATTTGGAGAATTTTCGCCAACAAGAAATTACACCGGTCATGGTGATAAGAAAAAGAAGTAAGAGGATTCAATTATGGAAGTTAAAGCCAGTTTAAAACAAGCACCTATCGGAATCCTTAAAGCTAGAGTCGTTGCTGACTTAGTTCGCGGGAAACAAGTGGAGCAAGCTGTAAAAGAACTTATGTTTTGTTCTAAGAAAAAAGCAGCTCAAATGATTCAAAAGTTAATTGAGTCTGGGATTGCAAATGCAGAGCAAGATGAAAGCGTGGATATTGATAATCTTTACGTTAAAAGAATAACAGTAGACCAAGGTAAATACCTAAAAAGATTTAAACCTACTGCTCGTGGACGTTCAATGGCATTAAAAAAGAAAACTAGTCACATCCAAGTTATTTTGGACGAGTTTTAAGGAAGGAAAGATGGGTCAAAAAGTCAATCCAATTGGATTAAGAGTCGGTGTTATTAGATCTTGGGATTCCAGATGGTTCGCTAAAGGGCCAGAGTACGCCAAAAATATCGCTGAAGATTTTAAAATTAGAAAGTATGTCATGAAACAGCTTTCACATGCTGGTGTTTCAAAAGTTGAAATTGAAAGAGCGGCTCAAAAAGTTAAAGTCATTATTTCTACTGCTCGACCTGGTGTTGTGATTGGTAAAAAAGGTGCAGGGATTGATGCCTTAAAGCTTAGGCTTCAAAAATTTAGTGATTGTGATGTTTTTGTAAATATTCAAGAGGTGAGAAAGCCTGATGTCGATGCGCAGTTAGTAGCTCAAAATATTGCAAACCAGCTTGTGAAAAGAATTTCATGGAGACGTGCCCTGAAAAAAGCTTTAGGCGCAGGTGTTCGAGGCGGAGTGAGAGGGATTAAAATTCAAGTCAGTGGTCGTTTAGACGGAGCAGAAATTGCGAGAACTGAGTGGTACAACGAAAAAAGTGTCCCTCTTCATACTCTACGTGCTGATATAGATTATGGAGTGGCAGAAGCTCTCACTACTTACGGGATTATTGGAATTAAAGTTTGGATTTATCGTGGAGATGTAATGTCGTCCAAAGAAGCTCAGGAGGGTGGACATGCTAACGCCTAAAAGAATTAAATGGAGAAAGCAACGCAAATGTGTTCCCAAAGGGAAGGCCACCCGAGGAAATACTGTTGAGTTTGGCGACTATGGTCTTCAAAGTCTATCCTTAGGTCGTCTGACTTCGCGTCAAATCGAATCCAGCCGTATTGCTATTAATCGTTCTGTGAAAAGGGGCGGCAAGCTATGGATTAGAATATTTCCAGACGTGCCTATTACAAAAAAACCTGCTGAGGTTCGTATGGGTAAAGGAAAAGGATCTGTGGAATATTATGTAGCTCCAGTTAAGCCGGGAACTGTCCTTTTTGAAATGAATGGTGTTACGTTCGAAGAAGCCCAAGCTGCTTTTCGATTAGCAGCATATAAACTCCCGGTTAAGACAAAGTTGATTAAGAAAGAAGGTCTCCCATGAAATATGAAGATATCAAAGACATGTCAGCAGATGAGCTAGAGAAAAATGCTTCACAAGTACAAGCAGAATTGTTTGAACTGAAGATGAAGCATGCTTTGGGTCAGATTTCAAACCCGCTTCAAATCAGAGATAAAAGAAGAGCGTTTGCGAGGATCAAGACAGCAATGAACTCTAAGAAGGTGAACTCATGAAACAAGGCGCTACTGAGACAGTAAGAGGACGAAAAAACGAAATCGTTGGTGAAGTGATCAGTGACAAAATGGATAAGACCATTCGTGTAAGAGTTTTTAGACTTGTGAAGCATAGAAAATACTTAAAATATATCAAACGCACTTCTGTATTTGTGGCACATGATGAGCTTAATACTGCCAAGACAGGAGATAAAGTAAGACTTCTGGAATCACGCCCACTCAGTAAAACGAAGCGTTGGAAGTTGTCGGCTGTTTTAAACCCTAATGGGCAAGAGGTAGATTAAAATGATCCAAATGCAGAGTAAAATGGCTGTTGCCGATAATTCTGGAGCAAAGATTGTTCAGTGTATCAAAGTTCTTGGAGGTTCCAAAAGGCGTACAGCTGGAGTTGGAGACATTATTGTTGTTTCCATTAAAGAAGCCATCCCCAACTCGAAAGTTAAGAAAGGTGAAGTCGCTAAGGCTGTTATTGTTAGAACAATACATAAAATACGTCGTAATGATGGGACATATATTCGTTTTGATCAGAATGCTGCCGTTTTGTTAAATAATAATAAAGAACCTGTTGGAACTCGTATTTTTGGACCCGTAGCAAGAGAGTTACGTTCAAGAAATTTTGTTAAAATTTTATCCCTCGCCCCAGAGGTTCTTTAAAAGGATGAGAGTGAACTCATGAGTTTTACTTATAATAAATATAAAGATGAAGTCATTGAGGCTCTTAAAAAAGAGCTTAATGAAAAAAACATAATGAATATTCCTAAGCTTGATAAAATTGTGGTCAACACATGTATTGCTGAGGCTGTTCAAAACCCTAAAGTGCTTAATGCCGCTGCTGAGGAAATTACTCAGCTTACAGGTCAAAAAGCAGTGATCACTAAAGCGAAGAACGCCATTGCGAACTTTAAGCTGAGACGAGGTATGCCTTTAGGGGCCAGGGTGACGCTAAGACGTGATAACGCCTGGAGCTTTTTAGATCGTTTAATACATGTTGCACTCCCACGTGTCAGAGATTTTCGTGGTCTTTCACCAAAAGGATTTGATGGTCGCGGAAATTACAATATGGGTATTAAAGAGCAGATCATTTTTCCTGAGATTAGCTACGATAAAGTAGATAAAGTGCGTGGGATGAATATAACAATTTGTACATCGGCAAAGACAGATGAAGCAGGAAAAGCTTTGTTAAAGAGTCTTGGATTGCCTTTTAGGGATAAGTGAGGTCGTAATGGATAAAGTTGCAGAATTTATTACTCGTATTAGAAATGCAGGTATTGCAAGACACGAAAAAGTGGATGTGCCTAATTCAAACCTAAGACAGGGCATTGCTAAAATTTTAAGAGATCATGGTTACATCAAGGCCTTTCGTGTGGCGCAAGATGGAAAGCAGGGTTTAATGAGAGTGTACTTAAATTATAAGAACACAGGACAACCCTCCTTTGAAAAATTACAAAGAGTTTCTAGCCCTGCACGCCGTGTTTATGTCAAAAGTGACAATATTCCAGTCATAAGATCGGGAATGGGACTTGCGATTTTAAGCACAAATAAGGGTGTTATTTCAAACTTTGAAGCTACAGAACAAAAAGTGGGCGGCGAAGTCCTCATTAAAGTATGGTAGGTAAAATATGTCTCGTATAGGTAAACAGCCCATTCCTCTCACAGATAAAGTGAACGTTGAAATTAAGCCAAACAGTGTTGTTGTCAAGAATTCAAATACTGAAATGCATATTTTGACTCACGGACATGTTGCAGTTTCACAAGAGGGAAATGAATTATTAGTAAAACGCAATGACGATACACAGCAATCAAGAGCTTATCATGGGCTTTACAGAAGTTTGATTGGCAATGCAGTTCATGGTGTCACAACAGGGTGGAGTAAAACACTAGTACTTAATGGTGTAGGTTATCGTGCTTCACTAAAAGGGACTAGTTTGGAGCTTACATTGGGATACAGTCATCCAATTTCATATCCACTTCCTGATGGAATAACGGCTAAAGTTGATAAGCAGACAAAAATAACAGTGACCGGTGCTGATAAGGCTTTAGTAGGGCAGGTAGCTGCAAAAATTAGAGGGTTTAGACCTCCGGAACCATTTTTAGGTAAAGGGGTAAAATATGAGGACGAGTATATTCGTCGTAAAGCTGGTAAATCAGGTGCAAAATAGGCGGATGATATGAGATTAAATTTTAAAAAGCGTACAGCGGATAGAACAGTATCCAGATTAAAGAAAAGAGTGAGAATCAGAAAGAAGATTTCTGGCACCGAGCTCAAACCCAGATTGTGTATATTTAAGAGTTCAAAAAACTTTTATGCCCAGGTCATTAATGACGTCACAGGAAAAACTCTTGTCAGTTGTTCTAGCCTAGGTGCAGGTCTCGGTAGTGCTAACTCTAAAATGGCTCAAGAAATTGGGAAAAAGATTGCCGCAAAAGCCATTGAGGCTAACATAAAAAGTGTAGTTTTTGACAGAAGCGGTTACCTCTATCATGGGCGCATTAAGGCCTTTGCAGATGCAGCTCGAGAAGCAGGCTTAGAGTTTTAATATGGAGAATAATGTGGAAGCTAAGGAATATGAAGAAAGAGTTGTTGTTATTAACCGTGTTGCAAAAGTTGTAAAAGGGGGAAGAAGATTTTCTTTTTCCGCTCTTGTTGTTGCTGGTGATGGTGAAGGTTCAGTGGGCTTTGGTTCAGGCAAGGCCAATGAAGTTCCTGGGGCTATTAATAAAGCCGGACGTATTGCTAAAAAAGATGCAACGGCTTATGAGCTTAAAGATAACCGCACTATTCCTCACGAAGTTGTTGGAGTTTATGGAGCAGCAAAGGTTGTCCTAATTCCTGCTGCACCAGGAACTGGTGTGATTGCAGGGGGAGCTGTTCGAGCTGTTTTAGAAAGTGTAGGTATAAAAGATATACTGACTAAGTGTGTAGGAACACGTAATCCACACAATGCAGTTAGGGCTACAATCCAAGGCTTATCACAGTTGGTGACAAAAGAATCAAAGGCTGCGGCCCTACAGGAAGTTGGAGTATAAGATGTCAAAGAAGTTTGAGGTTCGTTTAAAAAGAAGTCTTATTGGACAAACCCAGAAACAAAAAGACACAGTTCGATGTTTGGGATTACGAAGAGTGAACTCTGTGAGTGTTGTTGATGATAATCCAGCCCATAGAGGACAAATTTTCAAAGTACAGCATCTTTTAGACGTTAAAGTTTTACAAGAATCTTAGAGGTAAATGACCATGAGTATTTTAAATCAATTAACATCGCAGACGGGTATTAAAACATCAAGAAAGCGAGTTGGACGCGGGGATAGCTCTGGATGGGGTGGAACCGCAGGTAAAGGACATAAAGGACAAAAAGCCAGAAGTGGTAAGGGCAAAGTTAGAATTGGCTTTGAAGGTGGTCAAACACCGATGATGCGTCGTCTTCCCAAGTTCGGTTTTACCAATGCCTCTTTTAAAAAGAACTTCCGCGTGATCACTCTAGGCCAGTTAAGTCAGTTTACTGAAGAGGTGAACCCAGAAACTTTGTGGAAAGCTGGATTAATTAAAAAGAATGAAATGTATAAAATCCTAGTAAAGGGAGATATCACTTCTACACCTACAGTTTATGCTCATGCCTTTAGTGCTACCGCTAAGCAAAAGATTGAAGAAGCTGGTGGGAAAGTAGAACTAATTGAAATCCCTAAGTATGTGAGACCTCCTAAGAAGAAGAAGTAGTAGTGTCTTTGGATGTTGTGCTTTAAAGAATGGCGATTTTAGGTTTGATTAAAGTTACAATGAGATTCACAATATTTTAACGGATTAGAAGTTTACATTATTTACACACCTTCAGGATAGCAGCATGTCAAAAATCGAAGCTTTTGCAAAAGATAGTCAACTCAAGAAAAAGTTATTATTTACTTTATTCATCTTAGTTATTTACAGAATTGGAGTTCAAGTTCCAGTTCCAGGTCTGGACTCCCAGGCAGTAGGAGACTTTTTTAGAAACCAAAGTGCAGGTCTCTTTGGTCTTTTCAACTCTTTTACTGGTGGCGCCTTAGAAAAATTTAGTATTTTTGCATTAGGTATTATGCCCTACATCTCTGCCTCAATTATTTTTCAGTTACTTCAGGCTAGTGTTCCATCTCTTGCTGCATTGAAGAAAGAGGGAAACCAAGGGCAGAAGAAGATCAATCAATACACTCGTTATGCCACAGTCCTTTTGTGTTTATTTCAGGGTTATGGAATGTCCAAATGGCTCATGAATTCAAGTAGTCCCAGCGGAGCCCCACTTGTTGTGACAACGAGTTTTGGAGGAGTTCCTTTCATTGTCATGTGTGTGATGACTCTTATGGCCGGAACTTGTTTCCTTATGTGGCTAGGGGAGCAAATTAGTGAACGTGGTATTGGTAATGGGATTAGTTTAATTATCTATGCAGGAATCGCGGCGGGTATCCCAAGTGGTGCTGCAAGTATGTGGAAGCAAATCTCTATTGGTGAAATGAGCCAGCTGATTGCACTAGCTGTTTTATTTGGAATTGTATTGTTGATTGCTTTCATCATTTATATGGAGGTCGCCCAGCGGCGGGTCCCAGTGCAGTACTCGCAAAAAGGCATGGGTAAAGATTCTGTTAAAAAAGCAGGGAGCCACCTTCCTCTTAAAATTAACTTTGCCAACGTCATTCCACCTATTTTTGCAAGTTCACTTTTGATGTTCCCTGCGACAATGACCCAGTTTTTTGATTATCAATGGCTTCAGAATTTACAATCACAGTTTATGCCAACAGGTGCTCTTTATAATGTCATTTTTGTGGCTCTAGTTGTGTTCTTTTGTTTTTTCTACACTGAAATTGTATTTAACCCTCAAGATGTTTCTGATAATTTAAAAAAGCAGGGTGGATTCATACCAGGAATACGTGCTGGGCGCTCTACGGCAGAGTACCTTAAAAAAGTTTTAGATCGTTTGACCGTTTTTGGAGCTATTTATTTGAGTGCTGTTTGTATTTTACCCACCTTGGCCACTGAAAAGTTCAATCTTCCGTTTTTTATCGGTGGAACTAGTATTTTGATTTTAGTGGGTGTGGCTATCGATTTTATGCAACAGGTTCAAGGGCACTTAATCTCCAGTCGTTATGACGGGATGGCTAAAGTGGCAAAATCTAAGCGCAAAAGAGTTCAGTATTAGTCACTATTTTTAATAGTGGCTCAGAGTTTGTAATAAATGCTTAAAGTAAAGTGGAGTTGGAGATTGATTTTATGAGATGGCTCAGATGATTGTGATCATGTTTGGACCTCCTGGTAGTGGTAAGGGAACACAGTCTTCTTTACTTAAGGAAAAGCGAGGTTGGTCTCATTTGAGTACTGGAGACATCTTAAGATCCGAGGTGAAGCAGCAGACTGAGCTGGGTTTGAAAGCTAAAGCTTTCATGGAGTCCGGGCAGCTGGTACCTGACCAACTTGTAATCGATATGCTTTTTGCCCATATGGATGGGGCTGAAGGCGCTATTTTAGATGGGTTTCCTAGAACCTTAACACAGGCGCAAGCCCTAGAGGCTGAGCTTGGAAAAAGGGAATTGGATTATAAAGTATTTTCTTTGGAGTTGTCTCAGGAAGAACTGGAAACCCGCCTGACAGGCAGAAGGGTCTGTTCATCTTGTGGTACATTATATCATTTGAATTTTTTCCCTCCGGCTCAAGAGGGGCAGTGTGATAGCTGTCAGAGTCAGTTGGAGCAAAGACCTGATGATAGTTTAGAAGTGGTTCGTAAGAGACTTAGTGTGTATTTTGAGCAGACCTATCCTGTAAAGGCCTTTTACGAGGAATTAGGAAAGCTGAAAAGCCTTGATGGGACTATGGATAAACATGAGATACAAAACTCTATCCATATGAACATTAATTAGGATAGGACTAGACATCTGATTTTTGAAGTGTTATTTTTTCATGTTTTTAGAGGATAAATAATTATGAAAGTTCGTCCATCAGTTAAAAAGATGTGTGTAAAGTGTAAGTTAATTAAGAGAAAGGGTGTCATTCGCGTAATATGTGAAAACCCTAAACATAAACAAAGACAGGGTTAGTATGGCACGTATATCAGGAGTAGACCTCCCTAAAAATAAAAGACTTGAAGTGGCTTTGACTTATATCTATGGGATAGGCACAAGCTCTGCCCGTAAGATTTGTGATGAGCTCAAAATGAGTGTAGATATGAAAACAGAAGAATTAGGTGATGACCATCTTCTTAAAATTAGATCTTATATTGAAAGCAATCACAAAGTTGAAGGTGACCTTAAAAGAGAAGTAGGTCTGTCTTTAAAGCGACTGATGGATTTAGGATGTTATCGTGGTTTAAGACATCGTAGAGGTTTGCCTGTGCGTGGACAAAGCACACGTCAGAATGCACGTACTCGTAAAGGTCCAAAGAAAACTGTGGCCAACAAGAAAAAAGCTTAAACTTTAGGAAGTTATATTTATGTCAGCTAAATCTACTAAAAAGAAAATTAAAAAAAACATCCCAAATGGTAAGTGCTACATTCAGGCCGGCTTTGGGAATATTATCATGACTATAACTGACCCTACGGGACAGACGGTAGCCTGGTCTTCTGCTGGGGTTATGAAGTTTAAGGGCGGCCGAAAAGCGACCCCTTATGCTGCTCAGCTTGTTGCTGAAGACGTTTGTAAGAAAGCTATGGATCACGGTGTGAAAACTGTGGATGTCTTGTTAAAAGGCCCTGGTGCTGGACGTGAGCCGGCTTTAAGAGCTATGGCTGCTGCTGGAATGAGAATCAGCACAATGAGAGATACAACTCCAGTTCCTCACAATGGTTGTCGTCCTCCTAAAAGACGTCGTATTTAGATTTAATTTTTTGTTCTAACGGGAGAACCTACTAGCATGCAACAACATTATTACAAGTTTTGGAAAGATTTAATTGTACCTCAGAGTTACGAATTGGATCGTGGTGGAGAGCCAGATTCCTATGGTCGCTTTAGAATTGAACCCTTAGATAAGGGGTATGGAGTCACTTTAGGTAACTCCTTACGTCGTGTTTTGTTGAGCTCTATGATGGGCTCTGCTGTCTCAGCCGTGAAGATCGAAGGTGTTCTCCATGAATTCAGCACTATACCTGATGTTATGGAAGATGTGACAGATGTCTTGTTAAATTTAAAGCAGGTTCGTTTTAAGCATTTTGACAGTGAGCCTGTCACTCTTACTTTGAAAAAGTCTGGCCCTGGAGTCATTACGGCTGGAGACATTGAAGCTTCTAATAGAATCTCAGTTTTAAATCCAGATCAGCATATTGCTACATTGGGTAAAGACGCTAAATTTGAAGCTGAGTTATTTGTAAGCTTTGGCCGTGGTTATGCTCCTGCAGAATCCCATGATCATAACTTACCTGTCGGCTTCATGGCTTTGGATTGTCTTTATAGCCCAGTTAAAAAAGTAAACTATAAGATTTCAAATGCTCGTGTGGGTCAGAGAACAGACTTTGATTCATTGGATTTAGAAGTTTGGACAGATAAGTCCCTTAAGCCTGAAGAAGCCGTATCTTTGGCTGCTAAAATTTTGGCAGAACAACTTAAGGTGTTCATGGATTTTGAAGAAGACTTTGAGCCTAAGCCTGAAGTTCGATCCACTGAGAGCCCTGAAATTAATCCTTATATGTTCAGACCGGTTGAAGTTCTAGAGCTTTCTGTAAGGTCGGCGAATTGTCTTAAGAACGCCAATATCAAGTTCATTGGTGAGCTTGTCACGCGATCTGAGCATGATATGTTGAGAACGAAAAACTTTGGTCGTAAGTCTTTAAATGAGATTAAAGAAATTTTAATCACTATGGGCTTAGATCTGGGGATGGAAGTTGAAGGATGGCCACCTCCTGGTTGGGATCCTAATGATCCACAATTTCAACCTGATTTTGGTGAAACTCATCCTGAAGGCCAAGCGGCTAGTGGCGATGAGATCGTATAGAATATTTGATGTGATTTTGGAGTAAAGATGAGACATAGAGTAGTAAAAAATAATTTTGGACGTCGTCCTGGACCAAGAAAAGCTTTGATTAGAGCTCTTGTTGATTCTTTGGTTAAATATGAAAGGATCAAAACTACTTTGCCTAAGGCCAAGGTTTTGAGATCTTATGTCGAAAGAGCTGTGACAGTGGGTAAGAAGAATGATGTGCATGCTGTAAGAAGTCTTTTACAGAAGTATCCCAACAAGGATACAGTAAAAAAAATCACTTCAAACCTGTCTCCTCGTTTTGAAGGGCGACCTGGTGGTTATACCCGTATTATTAAATTAGGACCTAGGCCTGGTGACAGTGCCCCTATGGCTTATATTGAGTTTGTAGACTTTAACCCAGAAAATCCTATTGAGACCCATAAACCTCAAGACTTTTCTCGTGCTTTGAAGCTTAGAAAGTCGAAAAGAGAAACTCAAGAGAAATCACGAATTATTAACAGAAAATAATCTGTTTACCTCTCTAGTTTTGGCTCAATAAACAAGTTTTAGATACCGATAAGACTTACGTGAGCCAGAATAAAAAAAATTTTTTTGATGACATGTTACAAGAGGAAGAAACCCGTTTAGCTTCCTTTCAAGATGAATTTCTTGAAGAATCTCTTTCAATTCCAGGAGGGCAGGACTTACCTCTAGCCCACAAAGAATCCTCAAAAAGTAGTCTAGACCCTGCCATGAATGAAAACTCTATTTCTGCAATTCATTCTGAACCTTTGCAACTCGTTCCTGAAGATCAAGGTATTAGAGATGAGCCAATAGAGTTAGAGACAGATTCTGATCCAGTGGCTTCTATTTCAGCTCCCACACCCCTACCAGACGGGGAAGAGTTGAGCCGAGCTGGTGTGATGCCTACTGTAGGGTCATTTTACTCTGATCAGTTGTTGCACAAGGCTGAACAGAAGATTTCAAAACTAGAACTAGACTTGCAAAAATTAAGTAAAAGTCTTCAAGAAAAAAACTCAATCATTCAAGCTCTAGAGAAGGAAAATCTGGAACTCGTTAGCTCTAATAAGAAGATCAGCTCCGAATTGATGTTAAAAGATGAAGCCGTTGAGGCTGAGAAAAAGGTGCTTTTAGAGAGTTTATCTTCTAAGGATATCAAGATTGCTGCACTGACCTCTAGAGTTGAGAGCCTTGATGAAAAAATTCAAAGTGAGTACTCGAACCTTAAAATTCGTGAACGGGAGTTAGAGAATCGTCTTTTGTTGCTTAAAAAAGAGCATCAAGTTTTGGCTGAGACAAAAGATGAAAACCTGTCCCATTTAAGCAAGGACTTAGAGTTATCAAAAAATACTCATAGAAAATTAAAGGAGCAGGTTGAGCGCCTGAACTTGAAGTTAAGTGAAAAAGATGAGCTTATAATTAAAATTACTCAAGCTCTTGATTTGGCCAAAACACTCACCCAGTCTTAGAGTTTTTTTAGAGTTCTAAGGTTTAAAAAAGATAGTGTAAATAATTATGAAAAAAAAAGTGAAACTTATTCTAAGTGATTTGCATCTTGGTAAAGGAAACTTTAATGAGGATGGGTCTAACAATATCTTGGAAGAGTTTTATTATGATTCTCAGTTTTCTGAGTTTGTAAATTATTACTCAACAAATGAGTTTGAAGCTTCTGAAGTTGAGATCATTCTAAATGGAGATATCCTAAATCTTCTCCAGGTAGATTACAAAGGGCATTTTTCAAAAGTTTTAACTGAAGATATGGCCTTTGAAAAATTAAAATCTGTACTTGAAGCTCATCCTCTTTTTTTTGAAGCTTTAAAAAAATTTACTGAAAAAAATAATAAAATTGTTTATGTCATTGGTAATCATGACCAAGAGATGCTCTGGCCTAAGGCTCAGGAGTATTTTTCAGAAGTTTGTGGGGGAGTGGAGTTTCGAAGCCTAGTCTATTTCTTTGATGGTGTTCATGTCGAGCATGGTCATATGCACGAAGGGGCTAACCGTGTTAACCCAAAGAAGTTCTTCTTACGTAAAAATTTACCTCAGCCTGTCCTTAATATTCCCTTTGGATCTCATTTTTTTCTAGATTTTGTTATACCTCAAAAATTTGTCTATCCTCATTTAGATAAGGTGAGACCCTTTGGAAAGAATATTGTCTTTTTACTCTTTACGAAGCCGGGTTTTATAATTTCCTCACTATTTAAACTCATTAAATTTTTGATTCAGGCGGCCTTTGTTAAGTCTCATGCTCGCTCTTGGAATATAAAAACAATATTTAGTATCTTAATTGAAGGAGCTGTCTTTCCTGATTTAAGTGATGGAGCTTTTGAGATTTTAAAAGATCAAAGAGTGCATACGGTGGTGTTTGGGCATAGTCATGTTTATAAATACCGACAATGGAAGAACGGCAAGCAATATTTCAATTCAGGGACTTGGACGGATCTGACCTCTTTAGATCTAGAGTCTTTAGGTAAAATTACAAAATTAACCTATGTGCTATTTGAGTACCGAGACCACGAACGTCCTAAGGGGCGTTTAAAAGAGTGGAAAGGCTATCATAGGGTCGAGGAAGACATTGCCATCACTTAAGAGCTTGATAACATAATAATATGGCCAAATACGAAGAAGAAAAAACAAGCATCCTGACAAGCGAAACACTGAAAGTTCATTTAGATAAAGCAGATAAAACTCCTCCAAGCTTTGTTCTTTTGGTAGGACCAGCCAGCAGTATAGGAAAACAGTGGTATCTTGAAAACTATGAAGTCAGCATTGGAAGATCCACAAATAACGGTGTTTATATTGATGATCGGAGTGTGAGTAAAGTTCATGCTAAGATTTTTATTGAAAAAGACGGGACTTATATTGTTGACTTAGAATCTACAAATAAAACCATTGTAAACTCTCAAGAGATTAAACCTCTAGAACGGGTTAAATTGGGAAATAACGACCAGATTAAAACTGGAAACGTGATATTTAAATTTTTAGACAAAGGTAATATTGAATCTGTGTCTCATAAAAAGAGTTTTGATCGTTCTAAAACTGATGCTTTGACAGGGGCTTTTAATAAAGGGGCCCTTAATGATTATGCTCCTGAAGCTATTAAAAGGTCTGATCTTCTGGGTTTGCCACTGAGTTTAGTTGTTTTTGACATTGATCATTTTAAAAAAGTGAATGATACATTTGGGCATGCTGCAGGTGACTGCGTAATCAAAGATATTGCTCGCCTCGTGAAAGATAAGCTCACTCGAAGTGAGGATTTCTTTGCACGTTTCGGAGGTGAAGAATTTGTTATCGTTCTCACAGGATCAACTAAAGAGACAGCCACACACGTGGCTGAACGTGTGAGAGTGAGCATTGAGGCCTATAATTTTATGTTTGAGACTAAGAGCATCCCTGTAACAGTGTCTCTCGGTGTTGCTACTCGCGAGCCTAAAGCACAGTCTTGGAAAGAAATTTTCGAACTCGCGGATCAAGCTCTGTACAAAGCGAAGGCCAGAGGTCGTAATCAGGTCGCTATATCTTAAAATATGAAGTCATAGGTATTTATATAAATATTTTAAATATCATTAGAGAATCGGAAAAATGAGTACTTTGGTGCCAGGCACCAAAGTAAATAAAGTGTAGGAGCTTCGAGATAAAGCTTTAAGTTTATTCGCGCTGTTTTAGTGGTTATTTTTAGTTTAGGTGAAAATTGAAATCCGATTTATCGATCTCTATTTTTTTTATGTTCACATTAACCTCTTGTCAGATTTCTTACTTGTATCGTAGTGCTATTGAACAAGTTAAAATTTTGAATAAGAAAAAAGATATTTCTAAGATGAGAACGTCTAAGGCGCTTTCAAAAGATTTGGCTTATAAGTTTGAGGTTTTAGATAAAGCTAGAAAATCCCTAGAGGCTCAAGGCTTTGAGATTACTGATAAGTATCAAACATATGTTGAATTAGATCGGCCTTATGTGAGCTATTTGCTCACCATAGCTCATCCTTACGAAATTCATCCTCAAGATTTTTGTTTTTTATTTGGAAGTGTTTGTTTTCCTTATATTGGTTACTTTTCATTAGAAGAGGCTCAAGAAAAACATAAGCATTACAAAGAGCAAGGCTTTGATGCTTATTTGCGCGGTGTTACCGCCTACAGCAGTTTGGGGTATTTTAGTGATCCTCTTTTGTCGAGTATGCTGAGTGGACCAGAATATCAATGGGTCGATACCTTAGCCCACGAGTCTTTCCATGGGACATTGTTTGTTCGAAATCATGTTGAGTTTAATGAATCCTTAGCGGTTTTTGTGGCTCAAAAATTTGTTGAATTCTTTTACAAAAAGCAGCCTCAAGTTCTCAAAGCTCAGGCAGGAGATCATAAATTTCGGAAAAAAATTCATGAGATTTTTGAGGTGCTCACAGTTAAGATGAAGGCTTGGTATCAGAGTCATGATCCCAGGTCCACAGAATTTTTTCTTAAAAGGCGCGAAGAGTATTTTTTAAAAATAAAAAATGAACTTATCCATTCTATAACTGACGCAAAACTTTTGAGATTTATTCATCAATTTAAAGTGAATAATGCGCGATTAGCAGCTCATCAAGTCTACTTTGGCCCGAGCTATAACTTTGAAAACCTCTATAAACAAACACAAGATCTTAGCTCTTTTCTCAAGGCTCTAAAGAAAAGGCATGAAGAGCTAGGGGATAAAAAGTTTGTGAAGAGCTTTCTTGCCAGCCAGGAGTAAGCCTTTTGTCCGGATTTAGTGCAAAAGACCTCTGACAATCATCTAGATCTAGATTCAATTTCGCACCTAGAGCCTTAATCTCAAATAAAATCAGATGAGAGCTTGTGTCTCGTCAAAGCATTAGGTTTTGATAAAATACAGGCTCACAAGCTGGGGGGCATGATGGGACGAGTGATTGATTTTTTAAATTATTTTAATGAAGACAATAGACCTGACAACAAAGATTCCAACTCCAAAGAAAGTGCCCCACTTAATTTCACACAGATTAGAGATGAAAAAATAACTGAAGAGCGCCGCAAAGTGAAAAGAATCATTTTAACTGAATTTCTAGGTGGTGTGATCATCGTACCTGGGGTGGGGTTAAAAAAAGTGAACATATTTGACATTTCAGAGGGAGGGCTGTCCTTTGAAACAGAACCTGGTGAAGGTCAGTTTAATGTGCATGAGCAAGTGGCCTTAAGAATATACTTTAACCATGAAATCTATTTACCCCTTACAGTTAAAATAACGAATATTAAAGATCCCTATAAAGACGGCACCCTTAGACATGGTGGAGAGTTTTTATATGTTGAAAAGTATGGTGAAACCATGAAGCACTTCGTAAAGTTTATGGAAAACGTGAGCTCGTTGACCCTGAAAGACACAGGGGACCTGATGATACATAGTCAATAATTTTTTAAGAAATTGAAATCTACCACAAAAGTCAAAATCACTTATTGCCTATACTTGAAATCTAAGAACTCTCAGTTCATAAAAAATCTGTTCAGCAATAAGCACAACTGTCAAATTTATCTTCTAGCTTATCTCCACGCGTCTGGTGTTTCAAATCTACTCATTAATCAGAGATAATATTAAGACCTGCTAATATTAATGTTGTTTTCATATTTAAATTTCAGGTTTTAATTTTTTAGTTCAGTGTCATGCTGGAGGTCTAAGGCTAAAACTTTGTAGGTTGAATAAATTCTAAGAAAATAAATTATTTGATACGGCGTGAATTAATATCCAAGCTGTCACTCACATTTTTTTGTTTGATGGCTGGTAAATGGAGTTACCATGGAAGATGCAAGAATGAAAACAGTTTTAGATACTAATGTGATTTTATTTGATGCTACGGCATTAACTAAGTTTCGAAATTCAGATGTCTATATTCCAATTTCAGTTGTGGAAGAGATCGATCGTTTTAAAAGAGATCTTGGAGAGGTGGGGCGTAACGCCAGATACTTCAGTCGGTTTGTTGACGATTTAAGATCTCAAGGAAATCTAGCTGATGGTGTAAAGTTAGAAAGCCAGAACTCATTTATTTTTGTGGTCACCGATCAAGAGACCACCCACCTTCCTAAAGAGTTAGACTCTAATATAGCTGATAATCGAATTTTAGGTACGGCGATTTATCTGCAGTCAGCTTTTCCAAAACACCACATTCAACTTGTCACTAAAGACATCAATTTACGGATCAAAGCTGATGTTTTTAAAATCACATCTAAAGATTATGAGCCAGACCAGACTCTGGGCACGGAAGAAGACTTTTACTCAGGTCGTAAAGAACTCAGTGTAGAAACAGGTTTTATTGATCGATTCTATGAAGACAAAAAAATCACTCCTCCAGAAAACGCTAAACTTTTAGCCAATCAATATGTTATTTTAAAAGATGCTTCGAACCCAAACCACAGTGCCATTGGCCGATACTCAGGGGCGGAGCAATGTATTGTTCCTTTGATATCTCCAACAGATAGCATTTGGGGCATTCATCCCCGTAATGTCGAGCAAAGCTTTGCTTTTGATGCTCTCCTCAACGATGATATTTTATTTGTCTCTTTAGTCGGAAAAGCCGGAACCGGGAAAACCCTTTTGGCCTTAGCCACAGGACTTTACAAAACTCTGGATGAAGGACGATTTCAAAGGCTTTTGGTTTCAAGACCGATTTTTCCCATGGGTAAAGATATTGGGTATTTGCCTGGAGACATAGAGCAAAAGCTCAACCCATGGATGCAGCCTATTTTTGATAATGTGGAGTTTTTAATGGGTGCTGATAAAAAAGCAGCTGGGCGGACCCAAGAGCTCATTCACCAGGGGATGCTGAATATCGAACCTTTAACATACATACGTGGTCGAAGTATTCCCAATCAGTACCTTATTGTCGATGAGGCTCAAAACCTCACACCCCACGAAATCAAAACCATTGTGACCCGCGCAGGTGAAGGGACTAAGGTTGTGCTTACAGGAGATCGACACCAGATCGACAACCCCTACATCGACGCAGTAAACAGTGGGCTCAGCTACTCAGTAGAAAAGTTCAAAGGTTATGACATCGCAGCCCACATTGCTCTGAACAAAGGTGAAAGATCACCTCTAGCCGAACTTGCTGCCAATGTTCTGTAATTAATGACAAAAGTCAGCTTGAAGAAAGGGGCTCCAAAAAATTAGAAATTATAAAAAAAGCTTCAACCTGGTTTTTTTTTAGGCCTCTAATTTAGACTCTAGCTCAAGTAGAAATGAATTCGCAGAAGGGTTAATAGCGAAGAGCTCTGCAGAATGAACCTGACATTTTGGGTAATTAATTCAATAATGATGAGGAATATTAAAAAATATTCCCACTCGTTCTAATGTCTGGCTTCTTGTTTGTGTCTATAAGCTCTGTTCTCACTTGCCCACATAATTTTTCATCAGATGCTCCACTTACACCCAGATCCCTGGATAAGTGGGCGAGGGGCAACCCCTCAAACTTGCCTTAGCAGTGTCTAGCGCAGGAACTTTCTCTTGAAGTCGACTCAGCTGAAAGCAGAAAGAGAACATTTTGAGCACGACGCTGGGGGAGGAGGGCGTTTTATTGGGTTTTACTGCCGCTTATCTGCGGATCTAGGTATATTCTTCTTCAATCTTATTGAGTTTTTCAATCCAAGTATCCATGTCTTGATAAAGCCCCATGGACTTCACCTGAAGAGGGGCTAGCTTTTTGTAGGCCTCTTTAAACTCTGGGGATTTCGGAGCAAAACTTGAAATCTGTTTGTTGTGAGCTTCTATTTCTTCTTCAATCTCAATAATTTGTTTTTCTAGGTTTTCAATTTTTGCTTTGATAGGTTTTAGTTTTTTAGATTTTTCCTGAATGCGCTCTGCTTTAAGGCGCTTAAGTTCTTTGTTATTTTTTTTTGAGGCTTTAGACTTTTTAGGTTGAGGTTTTTCCCATCCGACTTTTTCTAAAAATTCATCATAGCCCCCTAAAAATAATTCAGCTTGTCCTTGATTAAAAATAATGAGCTGTGTGGCGAGTTCTCTGAGCATATGCTCATCATGTGTGACAAATAAAACTCCGCCAGGAAACTCTTTGATCTCATTTTTCATCACTTGTATGGACTCCATATCCAAGTGATTTGTGGGCTCATCTAAAAGTAGCAAGTTACAGGACTTAGCGATGACTTTCCCTAGAAGTACCCGACCTTGCTCTCCACCTGAAAGCACTGAAATTTTTTTATCCCCGTTGTCTCCTGAAAACATCATGGCTCCACATATGGCTCTGACTTGGCCAATGCTTAAATTTGGATTTTCACTGTAGATCTCTTCATAGACACTCATTTTTTGTTGAAGATTTTTTTTGTTGGTCTGTTGGTAGTAGCCCATTTTTAAATCAGGATGGGGCTGAAGACGGCCAGAGGATTCCAACTGCCCTGCGATCACATTTAAGAGTGTGGTTTTTCCTTTCCCGTTTTTTCCAATGACCCCGATGCGTTGTTTAGGGCCGATAGTAAAGTTTAAATTTTGAAAGAGTAACTCGTCTGGCTTATAACCAAAATTAAGGTTATCAGCGGTCAGGAGAATTTTTGCTGGAGTCGGATGAAAGTTAAAGCGAAACCCCATTTGGGACTCTTGGACAAGCTGTCCTAGAACATTGATTTTTTGAATTTGTTTTAATTTAGATTGAGCTTGTTTGGCTTTTGTGTTTTTAGCGCCAAAGCGATCCACAAAATCCTGCATGTGTTTTATTTTTTTCTGTTGATTAGAGCGAGTTTTTTCAAAGATCTCTTCATCCAGGAGAAGCTGCTCGTAGTATTTTTCAGTGGAGCCTTTGATTTTTCTTAATTTTTTTCTATGAAGCCCCATAGTATGTGTGGAGACCCTATCCATAAAATGTCGATCATGGGTGATCAGCATGACTTCTCCTGGAAAAGCTTTTAAAAAGTCCGCCAGCCAGTCTAAGCTCAAAATATCCAAATAATTTGTGGGCTCATCGAGTAATAATAGATCAGGCTCAGTGAGCAGAGCTTTGATCAAGTTCACCCTAAGTTGAAACCCACCAGAGAAAGACTTGGGGTCTTTGTCAAAATCTTCAATTTCAAAACCCAGCCCGAGTAATAAGGCCTCCGCTTTATAAGAGTAAAGCTTAGGATCTTCTTTGATGGCTAAGCAACATTCCTTTAAGAGCTCGTTTTCAGTGAAGTGAATATGCTGATCTAAGGCTCCAATTTTGTAGCCTTTGGATAAAATAATCTGACCCTCATCAGAATCTTCCTTTTTTAGGAGGATTTTAAAGAGTGTAGACTTACCTGAGCCGTTTCGGCCCACAAAACCAACGATCTCTTTGGAGCCTACTGAAAAGCTCACATCTTCAAAAAGGACGCGATCACCATATGATTTCTTAATTCCAGATACTTGTAGCATTAAAATAACATATGAAAATTAACCTAGATGAGCTAGGCCTAGCCTACTTTGACTGAGATATGAAAAGCAGTGAGAGCTCTCATTTAGAAATAAATGAACTGATCCTGCTTGACTCTGAAGGGGAGTTTGTTTAATTTGACACACAATGTTTACAGGTCTGGTCACATCGACTCATCCTCTTACAAACTATCAAAAACTCACGGAAAAACTCTATAAAATTCAGCTCCCAAAACCTCAATCTGAAGATGATTTTGTTATTGGTGAGAGTATTGCTCTAAACGGAGTTTGCCTTACGGTCTCAAGTATTGAGTCGGAATTTTTATCTTTTGACGTCGGAGAAGAGACCCTCAAAATCACAGGTTGGAATGAAGCTTATTTTAAAGCTCAGCCTCAGTTTCATATTGAAAGAGCACTGCGTTTAGGGGACAGGCTGGGTGGTCATATAGTTTTAGGCCATGTGGATGAGCCTGTGAAAGTTTTAAAAATCAGTTCCGAACAAGCAGCCGCGAATCATTGGATCACTTTAGAGCTGACGGCTTTGGGGCGTCTGTATATATGGCCCAAATCTTCAGTTTGTCTTGGAGGAGTCTCTTTGACAGTCAATGATGTCACACCTGTGAGCTTTAATGTCTGTTTGATTCCTGAAACTATAAATAAAACTTGTTTATCTACTTTAGAACCTGGAGATTTTGTGAATGTGGAGTATGACTTTTATGCAAAAGCCATAGTTCATCAATCCACTCAGGTTAAGGCGGCTTATCATGAACACTCCTGAAGAGCTCATTGAAGATATTCGGCAAGGTAAGATGATTATTCTCATTGACGATGAAGACCGTGAAAACGAAGGGGATATTGTCCTTGCCGCAGATTTTGTAGACTCTGAAAAGATCAACTTTATGATTGCCGAAGCCAGAGGCTTAGTGTGCTTGTCTATGACCGAGCAGCAAATCTCTAAACTCGAGCTTCCTTTAATGATTGGAGACAGCTTTAATCGTTCCCCTAATAAAACGGCATTTACGGTGAGCATTGAAGCGGCTCAAGGAATCAGCACAGGGATTTCCCCTGCTGATCGAGCACATACTATTAGAGTGGCCTCTCGGCCTGAGGCTCAAGCCCAGGACCTTATTTGTCCAGGACATGTGTTCCCCATCCAAGCCAAAAAAGGCGGTGTGCTCAAAAGAGCCGGACATACTGAGGGGAGCGTAGATTTGGCTCAGCTGGCGGGCCTCAACCCCTCAGCTGTGATTTGTGAAATCATCAACCCTGATGGAAGCATGGCGCGAGTGCCCCATCTTTTGGAATTTGCTAAAAAATGGAATTTAAAAATTGGTACCATCGAAAGCCTGATCACTTATAGGTTAAAAACTGAATTTTTTGTTCAGTGTCTTTCTAAGAAAAAGCTCATCACTCCTTGGGGGACAGCCCAACTCAGCGTTTATAAAGATGAGTTTGATGGGGGGGAGCACCTAGCTTTTGAGTTCGGTGAGCCTAGTGTGGCGCCTTTGGTGCGTGTGCATTCCCAGGAGTTGTTTACAGATTTATTTGAAAATTCAAAAATACAAAATATGATGGCCCAGGTTTCTGGAGAAGCATATGGAGTCTTTGTTTATATTTCCCATCCCGCTCGATTTGAAGAGTCTTTGTCGGGTGTGTCTGGGGCCACCAATGATCGAAATTTCGGGATTGGGGCTCAGATCTTAAAGCTCCTCAATATTAAAGAAATGAATTTACTCACAAACAGTCAGCATAAACGCGTGGGCCTAGGAGCCTATGATTTAGAGATTATAAATACGGTGCCATTGGTACATTAAAAAATAAGGATAAAACAATGAGAGTTGGTATAGTCACAGCAAAATATAATACTGAATACACAGAGCAATTAAGACAAGGTGCTTTAGATTTTTTTAAAAAACACCGACCTAAGGCTGAGGTCGTAGAGCTAAGTGTGCCCGGAGCTTTTGAGCTTCCTCTAGGAGCCAAGCATTTACTTGAAAGTCATTTTTGTGACTTTGCCATTTGTTACGGAGTTGTGATCAAGGGCGAGACGGATCATTACGATTATGTTTGCCGTGCCGCTCAAGAAGGCTGTTTGAGTCTCAGTTTGGAACTGGAAACCCCTGTGGGATTCGGAGTTTTGACTGTTCATAACCATGAGCAAATTAAAGAGCGTTTAGGCGGAAAAAAAGGCCATAAGGGCTTTGATGTCGCCAAAGGCAGCTGCGAGCTCTTTGAATCCATGGACTTTACACTTCATGACGAGGTCATGGAGTCTGTTTTGCAAGAAGGACAACATGGTGATAGTCCTGAGAATATTTTTCAATTGCCCCCAACAACCAACTAAACAAGGAGACCTCTTAGATGTCAGACGCTTCAATTAGCCTTAATGGAATAAATAGCCTACTTAAAGAAAAAGTTACAGATTTAAATGCAAAGTTGCTTTTAGATTCTGCTGTCACTGAGGCTGGTCTCAGCTCAGATTATGAACAGCCCCTTGCCGACGAAGACATTAAAAATGTATGTCTTAAGTTAATCAATAAAGGGGGACCTTCATTCCATGTTGGACGGGAAGTCTACAAAAAATATCTCCAGTAATAGCTCTAACAAACTCTGGCCGATATTAGTTTTTTTCTTATTTGCTCTTGTTGGTCTTGTTATTTTCGAGCTTCGTCTTTTTCATATGAGTCGAAGCTTACCCATGACCCATGCCTTGTTTTTCTTAGGCTTGGTGAATCTCAACCTCGTTGTCTTTCTAGGTTTTTTTTATCTCTTATTTCGTAGAATTGCCAAATCATTTATTGGCCAGCGTACCCCGGGGCTGGGTGACAGCATTAAGTCCAAGCTAACCCTGTCTTTTTTAGGTTTCACAATTATTCCGACCTTCCTCATGCTTTTTATCTCTTTGTTCTACGTGAATAGAAGTATTGATAAGTGGTTTTCTTCAAAAGGAAGATTAATTATTTCCGATACCTCTTCCATGGTGAGTTCGTTTTACCAGAACCTAGAAGATAAAAATATTTTAGCCCTTCAAATGGTTGAGTCTGTCTTTGATGAAAAAGCAGATGTAGACAATAAAAGCTTAGATCAAATACGCAAAAGCTTTGAGTTGGATGCCATTGAGGTCTACACAGATTCTGGACTTTCGTGGACGAGCGCCCAGGCTGGGGTCAATTGGCCCAAGGGCTGGGGCTTAGGTGAGTTTGAAAAATCTAAAAATGAGTTTAAAGCACAAACACAAATTATTTCCTTGTCTAAAAACAAATGGCTTGTGACAGATGCTCCATTTTTAAATCAGTATTTCTTGAGACTGAGACAAAAAATCCCACCCGCCTTTTTAGCCCAGTTTGATAAATTTAATCAGACTAAGAGAAGCTACGATAATATTAAGCCAATTAAAGCTCCTATTAAATTCATTTATTTTTCCACCTTAATTCTGATGACTCTGATTATTATTTTTGGAAGTGTGTGGTTGGGGTCCTACATCGCGGATGAGATCTCAAGTCCACTCAGCTTTTTGGTCGGTGCGACTCAAAAGATTTCTAAAGGAGACTATCAGCCTGTTCAAGTGGAAGCTCATAATCTGGAAGTGGACCTCTTGATTAAAAACTTCAATCAAATGTCTTTCGAGCTGCATGAGTCTTCAACTTATGTGAATGCGGTTTTAAATCACTTAACTAGTCTCATATTAATTTATGACTCTAAAAATCAAAAAATTATTTTTAGAAATAAAAAATTCAGTGAAAATTTCAATAAAGATTCAGGCTTAATGGGAGAGGTTTTTTCCAAAGAGCTTCATGAGCTAGTACTAGATTTAGAAAAAAAACTCAATGATAAGAACCTAAAAATCATTCACGGTGAGTCTGAAGTTCAGTTGTCCGACCTGGGATCTATACAAGCTCAAGTGACCTTAGTACCACTGCCTTTAGAGGGCGCAAAAAATTTAATGGTGATTGATGATATCGATCTCATAAAAAGCAGACAAAAAGTAAAAGCTTGGAAAGAGGTGGCCACACGTGTGGCCCATGAAATCAACAACCCGTTAACGCCTATTAAGTTAAGCGTGGATAGACTTGAGAAAAGGTTCTCAAAAGACATTAAAGATCCCGTTTTTGGTAAAAGCTTAAAACTCATTTCTCTGCAAGTGGATGTGATTAAAACACTTATTAATGAATTCAGTCATAAAGCCAGCTTGCCTGGGCTTAAGCTTAAAAAAGTTCAGCTTGAAAAAATATTAGAGGAGCTCTCTGAAGTCTTTTCAACTGATGCTGTGGAGATGCGCTTAAACTTAAAGCCAATGTCTCCAAGTTTTGTGGATCAACAGCAAATGACTAGAGCTATACTCAATTTACTGACAAACGCTAGAGAGGCTATTGTAGAAAAAGCTTTAGCTTCTGAGCCTCATTACCAAGGGCAAATTGAAGTTTCATGTTATGAGTTTGAGGGGTTTAATTGCATTGAGATTAAAGATAATGGGGGAGGGGTTAAAAATCCCGATGAGATCTTCAAACCCTATGTGTCCACTAAAAGTCATGGTAAAGGTCTGGGCCTTTCCATAGTTAAAAAAATTGTTGAAGACCATGGTGGTGAGATTCACCTTGAGCGCATTCCGGGAGGGACACTATTTCGTGTTTCTCTTCCAGGGGCAGTATGAAGGTTGTCAGTATAGAAAAATTCATTCCTCAATCCTCTCCTTAATCTCCTCCCCCAGGAAGCTGATTATGAAATAATCCCGTGTCGACTCATAAATAAATGACACCGTAGAAGCTAAGTACTTGATCATGCTACATCCTTTAATTTTTGTATTTTTCTTAAGAGTTGATTAAATTCTTTAATCTTTAAATCAAGCTTGGCTTTAAGCTTAAATGGGTTGGTTTTAGATTTAATTTCAATCATTGTTTTTATCAAAGCTTCATCTGTATTCGGAGCTTTTATAACTCTTTCATAGGGAGTTTGTGGATCATCATACATCTTCTTAATTCTCGATCCTTTTCTTATCTTTTCTTTAAGCTTTGTTGTGGGGATAAAGTAGTTCTGAAGCGGGTTCCAACAGTCTCTGTAAATCTCATTCATCTTTTCAACCAAGCTTTCATCATCAAACCTCTCGTACCCAAAAAGCTCCCTCACATGTGTGAAGTTTTTTTGCTCTACAAAGCAATTATCGTTTTTCTTATACGGCCTGGATCTAGTGAGCTTCCAGCGTTTTTTTGCATAGCCTGCAACATCTTTATTTATAAACTCCGAGCCGCAATCT
>CALGWV010000135.1 GCA_937936325.1 uncultured Bdellovibrionales bacterium
ACATCAAAATACTCCTAAGGAAATTTTAACAATACTCCACGACTTCTAACATACTGGACTAAATCTTTAGGCGGGCTGGGAAAGGGCTCTGTTTTACGAACGCTTTCTTCTACAAATTTGTTATAGGCGGCTGATGAAGAGCGTTTATTAAATTTTAAGCTCTGTATCGCTCCCAATGAGTCCAAGTAGACCAAAACTTCAGCTTTATGACTTTTATTTAATAAAGCTGATGGCAGTTGCCAATTCACTTTGATTTTATGATAGATCTTTTTTTCATAGCCTCCCATTTGAAGGGCCTGAATACCTACCAAGCTCTCACCTTTAGAGAGCTTATTTCCTACAACTGTATTTTTAGCTAAAGGTTTTGCTACAGTTGTTTTTTCTTTGTTTAGAATTTTCTTTAGAAGATCTCTTTTGGATTGAGATAGTTTTTCTGTATCTTTTGAAACTGTCTTATTTTTAGGCTTTGTTTTAACCACAGCCTTTTTTTCTGTCTTATCAATCTTATCAGCTTCTGCCTTGGGAACCTCTAGCTTTGGGTCCTCTTTAGCTTTTGGCGTTAGTTCAACAGGGACCATTGGATCTGCAATTTTTTGCTTTTCCTTAGGAAGTTGAACCAGATCCACACGTATTGTTGGGATCGCAGCCACTTTTGGTGGTGGGGTCACCCACAATTTGTAAATCCCATAAAACACCAAGCCCAAAAACATAAGGCAATGGATCACTAGGGACCATTGTAAATAAGGCTTTAAATGAGATCTCATAGGCTCTCAGTTTACTTGTTTTTACCAGCTCAACCGACTTTTACATCTCACCGCGTTAAACTCTCAGGACTTTAGGGACTGTGGAAGAGTCATATTGGTTTTAGAGGTATTAGGTTCAACTGAAGTTGTGCTGAGCGCAGACTAAGCGTTTTGAGAAATGGCCTTAAGCGGCTTCGATAAGAGTTTAGGCGAGCAGAGTTCAAGTTCTTCGAAGGTGAGGCTTATAAAATCAATATGAATCTTCCACAGCCCCTGCTCTAAGACCAAGTCCAGTAAAAAGTGCCTTTGAGACCAAACTCAAACTCATTATTACCTCTTGTATATGCACTACCAATAGTCTGTCTTAAATAGCCGTCTTTAGAGAACAATTCTTTGACTTTCGCCCCAGATATGGGAAAAACAAGCATGTCAAAAAACACAGCATATAAGTATGGATTTTCTACAGAAATCGCTGTAGATCAAGTTCCCAAAGGTTTGAGTGAAGATGTCATACGTTTTATCTCCTCAAAAAAACAAGAACCTGGGTGGCTATTAGAATTCCGCTTAAATGCCTACGAGAAGTGGCTAAAAATGGCCCCACCAAAATGGACAGATTTAGACATCCCTCCCATAGATTTTCAAGATATCTCTTATTACTCTGCTCCAAAATCCCATGATGAATCTAAGCCTAAAAGCCTAGATGAGCTGGATCCTGAATTAATCAAAACTTTTGAGCGTTTGGGCATCCCAGTTTCAGAGCAAAAACGTATCTCGGGTATTGCTATGGATGTGGTTTTTGACAGCGTCTCTGTAGGAACCATAAATCAAGATCTTTTAGAAGAACATGGAGTTGTTTTTTGCTCAATTACTGAAGCGATTAAAACCCACCCGGAACTCATAAAAAAATACTTAGGCTCCGTAGTGCCTGCCGCGGACAATTATTTTTCTGCTCTAAATGCTGCTGTTTTTACAGATGGTTCTTTTTGCTATATTCCAAAAGGGGTAAAGTGCCCTATTGATTTATCCACATATTTTAGAATTAATGCCCAAGATACAGGTCAATTTGAACGCACACTCCTTATTGCTGATGAATCCAGCTTTGTAAATTACCTTGAAGGCTGCACAGCTCCTCAAAGAGATGAAAACCAACTCCACGCCGCCGTTGTTGAGTTGGTTGCCCTAGATCAAGCTGAAATTAAATATTCTACTGTTCAAAACTGGTATTCAGGGGACCCCCAGGGACGTGGTGGAATCTATAATTTTGTGACGAAAAGAGGAATCTGCGAAGGAGAAGGATCTAAAATATCTTGGACTCAAGTAGAGTCGGGTTCAGCAATCACTTGGAAATACCCCTCTTGCATTTTAAAAGGAAACAACTCTGAAGGTGCTTTTTACTCTGTGGCTCTAACTCACGATCATATGCAAGCCGACACAGGAACTAAAATGGTTCATCTAGGCAAAAACACCAAGAGTACCATTATTAGCAAAGGTATTTCTGCAGACTCCTCAAAAAATAGTTACAGAGGACTTGTTGAGATCCACCCACGAGCCACGAATTCAAGAAACTTCTCTCAATGTGACTCCATGCTTGTGGGACAAAAAAGCCGAGCAAGCACCTATCCTTATATTAAAGTTAAAAACCCTTCGTCTACGATCGAACACGAAGCCAGCACTTCTAAGATTAATGAAGACCAACTTTTTTATTTGCAGTCGCGCGGCCTGGACAATGAACAGGCTATCTCCATGATTGTAAATGGATTTTGTAAAGATGTGTTTAAAGAGCTCCCACTAGAGTTTTCTGTAGAAGCCGTGAAACTTATTGAAATGAAACTTGAAAATAGTATTGGGTAAATAAAATGAATTTATTTGAAGTTAAAAATCTCAGCGCCACAATAGACAGTCTTGAAGTCCTGAAGTCCATGGATCTCAAAATAGGCCCCGGCGAAGTTCATGCCTTCATGGGACCCAACGGCTCAGGCAAAAGTACTTTTTCAAAAGTTGTTGCCGGACATCCTGACTATGAAGTCACTTCTGGCGAAGTTTTAATTGAAAGCGGATTTGAAATGAAAAATATTTTAGATCTAGAGATCTACGAAAGAGCCAGAGAAGGGGTGTTTCTTGGGTTTCAATACCCAGTTAGCCTACCTGGATTAAGCAACTTTGATTTTTTACATCTTGCATTTAACACACAATGTGAGCACCAAGGTGCCGCGGTCCTGAGTCGTGATGAGTTTGAAACTTTAGTTCTAGCCAAAATGAAAACTTTAAAAATGGATCCTTACTTCTTAAAAAGAGGAGTGAACCAAGGTTTTTCAGGGGGTGAAAAAAAGAGAAACGAAATCTTACAGATGATGATTCTCTCACCCAGACTTTCTATTTTAGATGAAATAGATTCCGGTCTAGATGTAGATGCTCTCCAGGTAGTGGCAGCAGGTGTGAACTCCATGAGAAACTGCCAACATAGTGTGCTTCTTATAACCCACTACCAAAGACTCCTTGATTATATCGAACCTGATTTTGTCCATATTTTTAAAGATGGTAAAATTGTAAAATCAGGAGATGCTAAACTCGCCTTAGAAGTTGAGACTAAGGGTTACGACTGGGTGACGAGATGAAGCTCCCTGAGACTTTAAGTTTTAAAGATTTTACTCAGACCCAAAAAGACTGGGACTTAGGATTTAACTTTCCTCACCCCAAAGAAGAGTTCTGGAACTTTACCAGTTGGAAAAACTTGAGAGAGTCGGAATACGCCCCAGTACAGACTCTCTTTTTGTGTACAAAAAATGACTCCACTAAAAATACATCACAAATTTTAATTTGTGATGATGAAAAGCTCTATGATAATAGTTTTGATAGTGTGGAAAAAATCAACCTCAATGAGAATGCTCAAGTAGAAAACGCCCTATTTAATTTGGACTTTAAATTAGCCTCTGGCGCAAAACTCAATCAGAATTTGGCCTTTCCTATCTTTTTCAGAAACCTCGCTTCATCCAGCCTCCCAAGCCTTCATTTGAGCCTGACTAATAAGACTTCAAGAGGTATCACTTTTGATTTAAAGATAAATAAATCTTATTTTGTCGGTCACTTTAAACTGGACCAATCTCCCGGAACAAGCTCAAACATTCATACTCGTTTAGATTCTCAAACATCTCAGAGTTTTATACAGACCCACTGGGAATTTGAAATCCCTGCAGATTCAAAATTTTTTCATTCTAAATTCACCACCCCTGAAACCAAGTCCTACCAAGAGTTTGAGTTTACCCAAGATTCTAAAAGTGAAGCTCACAGTTTAAATCTATCCTTAAATCCTCAGTGGGAGCGGAACCACTATCTGTTTAAACAAAAAAAATCCGACTCTTTAAGTGAATTTAAATCCTTACAACTTGCTAATAAAAAAGGCTTCTCTGAACTCATCGCCTCAGTGGAGCACAGAGAAAAAAAAGGCCAAAGTGACTTTCAGAGTAAGCTCATCGCCACAGATCAAGCTAAAGCCAGCTCTAGAGGTAAAGTTTTAATTGAACCTCCAGCATTAGAGACTGATTCTAATCAACAAATCAGGGGTCTGCTTTTAAATGAAAAAGCTGAACTCTTTGTTAAGCCTGAGCTTGAAGTTTACGCTGATGATGTTAAAGCCAACCACGGGGCTGCAGTAGGCCCTCTTGATTTAGAAAAAATGTTTTACTTGATGAGTCGTGGTTACACAAAGCCCATGGCACTTAAGTGTATCAAAGAAGCTTTTGTTAAAGAGCTATTTTCCAGTTCACACCCTAGATCCGAAGAGTTATTGAAAAACTTAAATCTGGATCATATTTGGGAAAACACTTAAAGGAAGCTGATATGTTTAAAAACATCCGTGATGATTTTCCCCAACTTCAACAAAAAGTCAGATCCTCAAAATTTATTTACCTCGATAGTGCTGCCACAACACTTATTCCGAAATCCGTTGCAAAAAGGATTTATGACTATCAAATAGGTGAAGTCTCTAATATTCACCGTGGGGCTCATTACTTTTCAAACCTAGGCACTCAAAACTATGAGGACGTGCGCTCAAACTGGGCCAAGTGGTTAGACGCTAAAGCAGAAGAAGTTATTTTCACTAAAGGTACAACTGAAGGTTTTAATCTCATCGCTTCCGGCTTAGAGGATTTTGACTTTGGAGAACGTAATGAATTTATTTGTTCACCTATGGATCATCACTCTTCCTTAGTCCCTCTTCAGAGACTGGCTCAAAAACGCAAATTCACAATCAAGTTTGTTGAGTTAAACTCCGTGGGTGAAATTGACCAAGGTTCATATCAAAAACTGCTTTCAAAGAAAACCGCGTTGGTCTCTTTACCTTGGGTTTCTAATTCCCTAGGTACGACCCAACCTATTCAGCAGATGTTCACTGAAGCCAAAAAAATGGGGGCTCTATGTTTGTTAGATGGAGCTCAGGCTTTAAGCTTATTTCGACCAGATGTTCAAAAGCTGGGATGTGATTTCCTTTGTTTTTCTGGTCATAAAGTTTGGGGCCCATTTGGAGTTGGCGTCTTATATGGGCGCCAAGATCTCCTGGAACAACTTCCCCCTTATCAGTCTGGCGGAAGTATGATTGAAGACGTGAGTTTTCAAAGCTCAAACTACCTGAAAGCTCCTCATAAATTTGAGGCCGGCACTCCTAACATTTCAGGTGTATTGGGCTTGGGCGCTGCTTTAGCCTTTATGGAAACGCTGGATTTTGAACATGTCAGAGCCCACGAAAAAAAGCTTACAGAACTTCTGGTCTCAAAACTTGAAGCCATAGGTGGTTTTGAAATTTACAGCAGGTCTGACACCTGCTATAACCTTTGTAGCTTTAATCTTCAGGATGTTCATGCCTCTGACTTGGGACAACTCTTGGATCAAATGGGCTGTGCCGTAAGGACAGGCCATCACTGCACACAAGTCCTTATGAAAACCCTTAAGATAAATGGCACTATTCGCGCGTCTATGTCTGTCTATAATAACGAAGATGATATTGAAGGACTTTTTGAGTCCCTTAAAAAAGCAAAGGATCTTTTAATATGAGCTCTACTCCAAAAGTTCCCTTAAGACCTGACGATGTTTTGATTCGCGCCCAAAGTACTCCGAACCCAAAAGCTTTAAAGTTCATTACAAATTTTCCTTTTAAAAAAAAGGGCAAAGCCACGTTTAAGGACCCGTCCCAATGTGAGGAGCATCTTTTATTTTTTGATTTATTTCTCATTGATGGCATGAGACAAATCTATGTTTTCGAAAATAGCCTCACCCTGACTCACGACGGAACTGTGATTGAAGACGAGTTCATTAAAGATGCTGAAGCCATTATTAAGAGTCGCATGCCTGTGCATGATCCTCTATTTCTAACTCCAGATGAGAAAAAAGAAAAGAACAAACCCGTAGACCGCACCACTTTACCTGTTGAAATCCAACAGATCGAATCTATCTTAGACCGAACTGTACGCCCTGGCCTACAAGCTGATGGTGGCGATCTCGAAGTTCTCGGCTATGAAAACCATGAATTGACCATCACTTATCAAGGAGCCTGTGGAAGCTGTCCCAGCTCTTTGATGGGCACTCTTCAAGCGATTGAAAACATTTTAAAAAATGAGTTTGATCCGGAGATTAGGGTGTATCCAATACAAGAGTTGGAGTACTAATTCGTTAGAGACTTATTTTGCTGAAGATAAATATGAATTTCATAATCTAGTAACTCCAATTAGCACGTTTGCGGCCGCATGTCGTCTCACGTATCTCGCCACTTCGTGTCGGTCACGAGATACGCCAGGCGCGCTTCACTTCTGACTAATTTGAGTTACTAGATTATGAAATTCATATTTATCTTCAGCAAAAACTCTTTAAGCTTAGTGCTCCGGGGGTTGAGGAGCTAGATATGTTAAAATCTGTTCCAGACTCTTCTTTATATAGGTTTTTTTTCTTCTTCACTCTTTGTTAAGATTTGATCAAGATCATTAGCTCTGATTGCGCTCTTTTGGGTTACTCGATTTAGTTATTGGTAGAGATAAAACTAATTCTTACTTTTATCTTTAATCTTATGACTCATTGAGGAGTATTTATGAAATTGATCCTAGTTGTTCTTAGTGTTTTGTTTTCTGCTGTTACACCGGCTTCTGCTCTTTATGATTATATTAAGCCTGGTAATGAAGTTTTATCTCGCAAAAAGCTGATCAACCCTAAGCTTAGCTTTGCTAAAAATGTGGACATTAATAAGTACATGGGAAAGTGGTATGCGATTACAGCTTTGCCACAATCTTTTACCTCTCATTGTTTATCTCAATCTGCAAAATATCTCTTAAAACCAAATAATAGTGTTGCTGTTTATAATTCCTGCAATGGCAAAGTCAGTATTACTGGTGAAGCTGTTAGTGTAGACCCTGTTAACAATGCCATTTTGGAAGTCAAATTTGATCAATTTTTCTTTGAGCTGTTTGGGCTTAAAGGTGATTATGTTATTTTTAAATTAGATCCTAATTATAAATTGGCTTTGGTAGGTTCTCGAAACTTAAAATCACTTTGGCTCTTATCTCGCTCTCAGTCTATTCCCGCCTACCAATACAACGAATACATCAACTATGCTCAGAAATTGGGTTTTGATACTGACAAGCTAGTCCCTAGCCAGTTTTAATCTCACGGTGCCCCGCACCCCAGGGTACTGCGCCGCAATACCCTGGGGTGCGGGGCACCGATTTTGTTAGGCTCGGGCATGTACTTAAAAACTGTGACCGACCGAATTAATCTTCCTGTTTTCTTTGGATCCCACTTTATTCTGGTTATCATTCTGATAACATGCCTCTTCTTTCAGGAAAAATCAGCCCGTTTCTTTAAACAATCTAGAATGGCTTTATTGGAATCTGGTGGTTGGTTTTTCATTGCAAGCCTCAGCATACTTTTGATAGGCCTCATTCATCTCACACTCTTTCATGGAAAAATGAAACTCAGCTCATCCAATGAATCTCCTGAATTCTCACGTCTGACTTGGTTTTCAATGCTGTTTAGTGCTGGTTTAGGTATTGGTCTGCTTTATTCCGCCGTCTACGAGCCTTTATTTCATTATTTTCATGCTCCTCAAATCCAGCCTTTAAACGATCCGGCTAAGTTTATAAAAGCTTTGGATTTAACTTTTTTTCATTGGGGTATTTTACCTTGGATTTTATATAGCTCAAGCGGTTTGCTTTTTGCTTACTTTGGTTTTGTGAAAAACAGAACTCTTGATTATGGAAATGTGATCCCTCCTTCTTATAAAATCTTAAAACGAGTTTTAAATATTTTAGCTATTATCTCCGTACTCGCAGGGCTTTTAGTTGCCTTTGCTTATGGCTCATCTCAAATTGTCTCAGGACTGCAAAAAGTATTTCCTAGTCTTCCAAATTCGTTTTTTGTTCAAAGTTTAATTATTTTAAGCATCACTGTAATTGCCACACTTTCCGTTTTAACGGGCCTAAACCGCGGAATACGTAGGTTGAGTGAATTCAACATAATCTTAACAATAGTTATTTTTATTTTAAGTGTTGTCAGCCTTTACGACCTACCCACTTTCTTAAATACAACTCAAATTTTTGCAGAAACACTTTCTCTACACACAAAAAGTCTCTTTTCAAATTTAGTTTATCAAGGTGATGGTGGCGGAGAAAAATGGGTCCAGAATTGGACTTTCTTTTTTTGGGCCTGGTGGGTTTCATGGTGTCCATTTGTAGGACTCTTTATAGCTAAAATTTCAAAAGGGCGGAGCATCAGAGAATTTGTATTATTCACTATTGGAATCCCCACACTGTTTTCTTTTATTTGGTTTACCTACTTTTCAGCAATTGCAAAAATATCCCACGATAGTGCAGCTATAGATTTTAAAACCATGACCCTTGGATCTCCGCCAGATACATTGTTTGCCCTATTGGAGCTCTCCCCCATATTTAATCTGTTACTGATTTTAATTCTAGTATCCATCATACTTTATTACGTGACCTCTTCAGATTCAGGATCTTACGTATTGCACTTAATGACGACAAAAGATCAAGACAATGCTCCAATGAGTATTAAAGTGTATTGGTCGCTGCTAGAGGGTCTGTTAGCTATAGCTCTTTTAGGGTTTGGCGGAGTCGCCATGGTTAAGGATTTAGTAATACTGTCTTCAGTACCACTATTAATTTATCTAGTATTTGGAATGATTTATCTTAACTTAAACCTGCTGAGAGAGGCCCGACAGAAATAATGACGCCAGACATCCTCAAAAGGTGCCTGGCACCAAAGTTGGGAATTAACCGAAGAAGATTTTGATTTCACGGGCAGCGCTGGTAGGGCTATCGGACCCATGAACTGCATTTTCACCCATGGAATCACCGAAACGTTTTCTGAGTGTGCCCTCGGCAGCTTCTGCTGGATTTGTCGCGCCCATCAATTCGCGGTTTTTCATAACGGCATTTTCACCTTCGAGAACCATAAGCATGACAGGAGCTGACGTCATGAACTCTACTAATTCACCAAAAAAAGGTCTTTCGCTATGCTCGGCATAGAACTCTTCGCACTGAGCTTTTGGTATTGTTGTGTACTTAGCTTCTACGACTTTAAGACCATTAGTTTCAAAGCAAGTGATCACTTCACCAATGACATTTTTTTTAACTGCATTAGGTTTAATAATGCTGAAAGTTTTTTCCATGTTCGAACTCCTTGTTATTTTACAAATTTAAATTTTTATTCTAATTAGTTTGTTAAAGCCTTTTTCATGGCTATACCTAATTCACCTGGGCTTCTTGCGATTTCACAACCTGCGGCCATCAGTGCTTCAAACTTAGCTTCTGCCGTCCCCTTTCCACCACTGATAATAGCTCCAGCATGTCCCATTCGTTTTCCGGGAGGGGCCGTCGATCCTGCAATAAACGCAGCAATTGGTTTTTTGAATTGGCTCTTGATGTATTCAGCGGCTTCTTCTTCAGCGGTTCCACCGATTTCACCAATCATGATAACACCTTCGGTCTCAGGATCAGCGTTAAATAATTCTAAAACATCGATGAAGTTAGTTCCATTAACTGGATCCCCACCAATACCGACACATGTGCTTTGCCCTAAAGATTGCTCTGAGAGTTGGGCCACAGCTTCATAAGTGAGTGTTCCAGACCTTGAGACCACCCCGATCTTTCCTTTTTTATGAATGTGCCCGGGCATGATTCCGATCTTACACTCATCAGGAGTTATCACTCCCGGACAATTAGGCCCGATCAATCTTGAAGAGGTTTGATTTACAAAAGCCTTAGCTTTAACCATATCTAAAACAGGGATTCCTTCAGTAATGCAAATTATAAGTTCTATTCCTGCATCAGCAGCTTCCATGATGGCATCAGCTGCAAAAGCAGGTGGCACATAGATAGCTGAAGCATTGGCTCCTGTACGACTCACAGCCTCATCGACTGTGTTATAGATGGGAAGGTCTAAGTGCTTACTGCCACCTTTACCTGGAGTCACTCCTCCGACCATCTTTGTTCCATAAGCTAAAGCTTGTTCACTATGAAAACTTCCTTGAGATCCAGTGAGCCCTTGGCAAATCACTTTTGTTGAAGCGTTTACTAAAATAGACATTATAACTCCTTCACAGATTTAACAATTTTTTCAGCCGCGTCAGATAAGTTCTTGGCTGCAATAATATTCAAGCCACTTTCTTGAAGTAGTTTTTGTCCTAGCTCCACATTCGTTCCAGCTAAACGCACAACAAGTGGAACCTCTAAACCTAAATCTTTAGTCGCAGCAATCACACCTTCAGCAATAATATCGCACTTCATGATTCCACCAAAAATATTCACAAGAATACCTTTAACATTTGGATCTTTTAAAATAATTTTAAAAGCCTCTGTCACTTTTTCTTTTGTAGCACCGCCGCCAACATCTAGAAAGTTAGCGGGCTCGCCACCACAGATTTTAATAATGTCCATCGTCGACATGGCTAACCCAGCACCATTAACCAAACAGCCGATGTTTCCTTCGAGCTTAATAAAAGCAAGGTCATGTTTGCTGGCTTCAATCTCAGATTCTTCTTCTTCAGAAAGATCTCTGAGCTCCATAATTTCTGGATGACGATATAAGGCATTGCTATCAAAACTCATTTTAGCATCAAGCGTGAGAACTTCCCCTTGCTTCGTTTCAACAAGGGGATTGATCTCAGCACTGCTTGCATCAGTGGCCACAAAAGCAGCGTATAAAGACATTAAAGACTTCACAGCTTTGTGAACAATCTTGCCTGTCATTCCCATTTTAAAGGCCAGCTCTCTAGCTTGGAATGCCGCCAGCCCCACAACAGGATTCACTTGAATTGAGTGAATTAACTCAGGAGTGTTCTCTGCCACGTCTTCAATGTCTACGCCCCCTTCAGAGCTGGCCATCATAGTGATCTGATCAGTAGCCCGATCTACAAGAACGGCCACATAATATTCCTTAGCAATGTCACAACCATCTTCGATATAAAGCTTTCGAACCTCTTTGCCCTCAGGTCCTGTCTGATGTGTGACAAGTGTTTTGCCTAAAATCTCTTTACTGAGAGCTTCCACTTCATCTAAGGATTTAGCGAGTTTAACTCCACCGGCTTTACCCCGGCCTCCAGCATGAATTTGAGCTTTAACAACCCAAATTGGGCCGCCTAGTTTTTCACCCGCTTTTTTAGCTTGAGAGACGTCATCAATCATAACGCCTTCTAAAACATTACAACCATATTTTTTTAAAATTGTTTTAGCTTGATACTCATGAATATTCATAAATTTATAATCCTAAAGTTTTTACTTTTTCTACAAGAACTTGAACATGCTCTTTGGTTTTTTCAAATCCAGCTTTTTCTTCATCGTTAAGTTTCAGCTCAACCACTTTATGAAGCCCTTTGCCACCTAGGTGACATAAAACTCCAACGAATAAACCATCCACTCCATACTCACCCTGAAGCAAAGCCGCACACGGAAGAATTCTATTTTGGTCTTTTAAAATGGCTTCCGTCATTTCAATTGCACTTGCAGATGGAGCATAATAAGCAGAACCTGTTTTTAAATGACCTACAATTTCAGCTCCCCCTTTACGAGTGCGCTCAACCAAACGCTCTATAGTTTCTTTGTCCATCATTTCCATCATGGGAACTCCACCAATGGAACAATGTCTCGGCATAGGCACCATAGTGTCTCCATGTCCGCCGAGTACAAATGCTTGGATATCTTTTACGCTGACGTTAAGCTCTTCTGCCACAAAGGATCTAAATCTAGCACTGTCTAAAATCCCAGCCATTCCCAATACTCGCTCCCTAGGAAAACCTAGAGTTTCATAGGCGACATAAGCCATAGCATCAAGTGGATTACTCACAACAATCACTACAGATTGAGGCGAAGTTCTTTTGATTTCTTCACAAACTGATTTCATGATTTTTGCGTTTGTGGCTAACAAATCATCACGACTCATACCCGGTTTTCTTGGAATTCCTGCAGTGATAATCACTACATCTGAATCTTTGGCATCTTCATAATTTGAAGTTCCAACGACTCTCGTATCAAAGCCCTCAACAGGTGAGGCTTCAAATAGATCCAATGCTTTTCCTTTTGCAGTGCCTTCGTTAATATCTACTAAAAACACATCACCAAGCTCTTTCGATGCCGCCCAATGTGCACATGTAGACCCGACAAAACCAGCTCCAACAACTGTAATTTTTTTTCTTTTATGCATTATTAACTCCTAAAAATTTTTAATAATTTCTTCACCGAACTCAGAACATTTCAACAGAGTGGCGCCTTCCATATGTCTATGAAAATCATAAGTCACTCGTTTACTCACGATGGCCTTTGCCATGGCTTTTTCAATTGAATCTGCAGCCTCGCCCCAACCCATATAGTCCAACATCATCACAGCTGAAAGTATGAGAGAACCTGGGTTTACCTTATCTTGCCCTATATATTTAGGTGCCGTTCCATGTGTGGCTTCAAACAAGGCGAGTCCATCCCCAACGTTTCCACCGGGAGCAATTCCTAAGCCTCCAACTTGAGCGGCCAGAGCATCACTCATATAATCGCCGTTTAAATTCGGAAGAGCTAAAACTGAATATTCATTGGGTCTAAGTAGTGCTTGCTGAAACATATTATCAGCAATTCGATCTTTAAGAATAATTTGACCTTCTGGACACTTGCCATCAAATTCGTCCCAAAGTTTTTGTTCTGAAATAAATTTCCCAGGATATTCTTGCTCAGCTAATTCATAGCCCCAATCTTTAAAAGCCCCTTCTGTGAATTTCATAATATTCCCCTTGTGGACAAGGGTGACACTTGGAGATTTATTTTCCAGAGCATAATCTAAGGCTTTTTTGATGAGTCTTTTAGATCCAAACTCACTCATTGGTTTTAAACCAATAGCTGAACCAGGCCTCAAAGGTTTACCATGCTTTTCTGCTAATTTTAAAAATTCATTGGCGGCTTCGCTTCCGGCTTCCCACTCTGCGCCAGCATAAATATCTTCTGTATTTTCTCTAAATATAGTCATATTAACTTTTTGAGGTTCAGCTACTGGTGCTGGAACTCCTGTATACCACTTACAAGGGCGTACACAGGCATAAAGGTCTAGTTTTTTTCTTAAACCCACGTTTAAAGAACGCATTCCTCCCCCAACTGGTGTGGCTAAGGGGCCTTTTATTGCCAGTTTGTATTCTTTAATAAAATCAATAGTCTCTTCTGGTAACCATTCTCCGGTTTTTTTGTGAGACTTTTCACCTGCGTAGATTTCAACCCAAGAGATCTTCCTCTCTCCAGAATAAGCTTTTTGCACCGCAGCATCTACCACGTTTTGAGTCGCACTCCATATATCTGGTCCAATTCCATCACCCTCAATAAACCCAACATATGGATTAGAAGGCACCTGAAGAGTTTTTTTGTCATAACTGATTTTTTCACCAGATTGAGGGACTTCGATAAATTTATAGTTCATTTGTACCTTCCTTAATATATAAATGCTCTTTTTGATCAAATTGTAAGATAAACTCACGTTTTCAACACCTCAGCCTAGAGGATTTTGACTTAAATTCAATGCGTGACGTCAGGTGTGACTTTAGGAGCTGTTGAACATTCACATGTCCACTGCGAAAATCATCTCAAGTCGAAACTAGCGATTGCTCGTCAAAACTAAGTTCGACTTAGTCACAACTAAGCCTTCACTTAATTTTGACTGCCCGCGCTCTACTTTCTTGTGAGCTGCTTTTCTCGTTGGGACATATGAATGTTCAACAGCCCCTAATACCCAGATCCGCGGATAAGCGGCGGTAAAAACCCATGAAACGTCCTCCCCCAGCGTCGTGCTCAAAATGTTCTCTTTCACCGTACAGGTGAGTACGATTCAAGAGAAAATTTCTGCGCTAGACACTGCTGAAGCACGTTTGATGGGTTTTTCCTCGCCAC
>CALGWV010000136.1 GCA_937936325.1 uncultured Bdellovibrionales bacterium
AGAAACACAGTGCTTGATAGAGCTCATAAATGATCAGAAACTGGCCGAAAAAGCCGATCACTTGGGCGCTTGCCTGTTTCAGCTGGTCCGAGCTCTGAAAGCTCAGACAGGGGGCTGACCCCCAATTTCAGAAGAGAACCACCTTTCAAATGGCTCCAGCAACAACTTTCAACTTTGCTGAGATATTCGTTTGAGGCACAGTACTTGAGCTACTTTTTAAAAATACCACGCAACTCTTGGGTTAAACTCAGCTCCAAGAGTTTCTTAGGAGTGCCATTTTGTTAGCTCGGCAGCAGATAAAAAGAGAGTACATGAATATACTTAAGCTCGCGTGAGATTTTCTGCTGCACTCATTAAAATATCTGTACAGACTAAATTCAACTCGTATTTGCTTCAAGCTAAAAACCCTCACACTCCATTGAATAATTTTTGGGAAAAAGTATTAAAATAAAGTGGTGCCCGCGGAGGGAGTCGAACCCCCACGCCTCGCGGCACTAGATCCTAAGTCTAGCGTGTCTGCCAATTCCACCACGCGGGCATGATATAAAATTAACCCCATGGCAATGGGTTAAATATTTGGATTTCAAAATTCATTTGATTTTTGAAACTGCTTAAAAATTATATTAAGGCTTTGGAAATTTCAAGTCCTTAAAGTTAAGTTTATAAATTTATTATAATTGCTAAATTATTGAGCAGTGAGTTTTTTATACTCGGAGGCTTTAATTAAAGAAGATAATTCATTTTCTTTATCCATCTCAATTTTAATTAACCAGCCATCTTCCCATGGGTTATCATTAAGACGACCTGGGTTATCTACAAGTGCGGCGTTGGACTCAACAACGGTTCCAGATATTGGGGCTATTAAATCACTCACAGCTTTTACGCTTTCCACAACACCAAATGGTTCTTGAAAAGACACTTTTTGGCCTTCGTCAGGAATCTCAAGGTAAACGACTTCACCTAAGGCATCCAAGGCAAATTCAGTCACTCCAACAGTCACAATGTTCTCTTCAACAAGAGCCCACTCATGATCTTTTGTATAATAATATTCTTCAGGGACTTTAAAAGCCACAAAAACCTCCAAGTAAGAATGCCTATTTTTAGACAATCCTAAAGAGAACAAATATAGTCTATGATTTATAGAAGGGCAAAGCCTGTCTCATAAATTTCATCTCACGCCCTCGGGCTCGAACCCAAAGCTCCCCACCCAAACCGACCTCTGATACTTTGACCAGTGCCATGGCAATGGGCTTGTCCAATGTGGGAGACAAAGTCCCACTGGTCACATGGCCAATCTCTTTTTTGTCTTTATTCAAGATGATGTATTTTTCTCTAGGAATGAGCTTCTCATCTGTAGTGATGGCAATGAGCTCGAACTCTTTGTTTTTTTTAATTAATGATGCTTTCCCTATGAAGTCAGGCTTGTCCAGTTTAATGGTCCAACCCAACCCGGCTTCCAGAGGGTTCATATCTTCCCCCAGCTCTTGGCCGTAAAGGGGATAGCCGGCCTCAATGCGGAGGGTGTTTCTTGCCCCTAAGCCACAAAGCATTCCCATAGGCAAAATCTGATTCCAGATCTCAAGGGCTACATCATGGGTCATAAAAATCTCAACCCCGTCTTCTCCGGTATAGCCGGTTCTGGCGACCATCACTTTAGATCCATATTTTTTGAGCTCATACCATGAAAATCTTTTGAGCTCAAAAAGTTCTGGGAACTGGGCTATGAGTTTTTCCATGGCTTTGGGGCCCTGGATGGCCACCTGGGCCCACTTGTCTGATTCGTGAATCACTTCACACTTTGTAACATTTTTTTGAATCCAACTTAAGTCTTTATCAATATTGGAGGCATTCACACAGAGTAAATAGTTTTTATTTTCTTCAATGCAATAAACGATGAGATCATCGACAACCCCACCTTCATCGTTAAGCATGAGGCTGTACTTTGCCTTTCCCGCTTTAAGCTTTGAAAAATCTTGAGTTAAAAGGTTTTGGATCTCTACTAGCGCCCCTTCACCTAAAATACGGATTTCACCCATATGAGACACATCAAACAGACCCACATCAGATCGCGTGGCTTTATGCTCAACTTTCAAACCATGACTAGCGTATTCCACAGGCAAAGACCAACCCGCAAATGGGACCATCTTCCCTTTGTGTTTTACATGCTCATCATAAAAAATTGTTTTTTTAGTTTCCATAACTTTTACCCCTTTAGCATGGCCAGCTTATTTTGAGCGGCTTCAAAAGTATGTACGATAAGCCTGGCTACTGTCATGGGCCCCACTCCGCCAGGTACTGGGGTATAATGAGAAAGATGCCCCTCTAGGCCTTGGCTCCTCACATCCCCGACTAATTTACCATCGACTCTGTGTATCCCCACATCTACAACTATAGTCCCAGGCTTAAAATCATCTTGGCCCAAAAATCCTGGTTTACCTGCAGCCACTACCACAATATCTGAATCTAGAGTGATCTCTTTGAGGTTCGAGGTTCGGCTATGAGCCAGAGTAACTGTGGCGTTAGCTCTCGTTAGCATTGCCGCCATAGGGCTTCCTACAGAGGCACTTCGCCCCACCACGCAGACTTTCTTGGACTCAAGCGAAATCCCAGCTTCATGCAAAAGCTTCATCACAGCTTCTGGGGTGCAGGGTTCAAACAGGGCTTGATTATGAAACATCAGTCCCATGTTGAGAGGGCTTAAACCATCCACATCTTTATCTGGAGCTATAAGGTGAGTCGGAATAAACCCAGCCAAGCTTGCAGGCAGTGGCAGTTGAACTAAAAACCCATCCACCGTGGGATCAGACTGAACCTCATCCATACTTTGCAAAAGCTGCTCCCTGGAGGTGTCTTTTGGTTTTATAATTATTTGGGATTCAATCCCCACTTTTTCACAAGCCTTAGCTTTGTGTTTTACATATACATGACTGGCAGGATCCTCTCCAACAAGGAGAACTACGAGCTTAGGGGCTCTACCAAGCTCCTCGGTGAGTTTTTGCACCTGGGGTGCAAGCTGGGAGTAAGTCTTTTGAGCTAAATCTGTACCACTTAACTTCATCGTTTGAATCATTGGACCCACCTTTTTTTATCAATATGCCCTTGTCTAATCCTTTATCAAGATCTAATCTGTAAAAAGTTTTTAGGGTTTTCTTGCCAAGTATTGTCGGATTGGATAAGAAAAACAAGACTTTAAAACTTTAAGATTATGTTAAGTCAGCTCCAGCAAGAGGTTTAAATTGAGTAAAGTAAAAGTATCCAACACAGGTAAGATTGATTTTGTTCAAGCTGAAACTCTTCCAAGAAGCATAAAAAAATTTCGTCAAAGCCCTGAGATTGAAGCTTTCTACCGTTTTGTTTACGAAAACGACCTTCAAGAAGAAGCCTATGAAGTCATTGCTGCCATCATTCAGCAACGCAAACTCTCTCCAAAGAAAAAATAGTTTTAACAAAAAAAACCTAGCGATCTATTTAAACTCAAATATATTGAGTTCATAAATACAGCACCCCCCAATAATCAGTGGTACTTTTCCTGGCTTAAATCAGCTTCTATTTCCAGGAAATATCAATTTTTCTCGGACAAGGTTTCGGAGACTTATTTTTATAAGCTCTTTTGTAAGACCTGAACACGGCCCCTAAAATGCAACTTCGACTCTTAACATGAGGAGAGTTGAAATGAAAAATAAATTAAAATCAAAAAAAGGCCAGGGACTCATTGAGTATTTAATTCTTGTGGCTACAATTGCCGTTGTCACAATGGGAGTAGTGCGCGTTATGGGGCATTCACTGCAGAATCAGTTTGCTCGAGTCACTGGCGCGCTGAACGGTCGCACAAATAGCAGAGCTAAATCACAAAGAGTCGATGATAAGTACTTTAGTCAAAAGGACCTCTCGAACTTTGATCGACATATTAAAACTAAATCTAAGTAACCTTAAATTGAAGACCATCAACCCAAGACAAAAAGGGCAAGCCCTATTTGAGTTTTTGATAGCAACCGCTTTAGGCTTAATTTTATCCAGTGGGGTTTTGTTTTTATTCCTTTCTATTTGGATTAAAATTTGGGTGAGCCATTGGGCGTATGAAGCTAATCTCTGCTTAGCGGCATCTCAAACTAAAGTACATTGCAAAAAAATGGTTTTCAGATCCTTAAGCCGTGGTCTGCCATCAGATTGGATCCACAAAATTTATCTTAGAAAAAATTTATTTTACAACAAAACACAAATTAAACTGCAATGGGAGAGCTGGTCTTGGACACACACAAAAAAAACTTACAACAAGGTCAGGCTTTGATTTTTACACTCGGCCTATCAAGCCTATTAATGGTTTCAAGCTTAGGTCTCTATTCAATGATCCACACTCTTTTTGAAAGAAAGAAAAAAATTCATTTCTGCAGGAAAGCTCTTGTTGATATTCAAACTGAGCTCTCTCATTCAATGGTGGAGTTGCTAAAGTTAAACCCTCAAGCTAAAAAATTAAGACGAAAAAAACTATTAGCACTCCACGCTGTAAGCGCTGCACCTGAGCCTATATCAAAATCTATTGCCTTAGCTCACCTGGCCAAAGTCCAATTAGAACAAAGCCTTTTTAGAACTCAGCAAAAATCTATTATTTTTAAAGCTAAGGCCAAAGCTCAAAATAAAAAACTCTACTACAAACTTAAAAATAAATTACAATTTGGCCCCACTCCTTTTGCTCTCAGACCCAAGCTGCCTTTTTCTTTTTCCCCTAGCTATCAACTGGCAACTTCGTTCACACGTAAACAAGAAATCAAAGCTCAAATCTTTAGCCCACACGTATCTCAACTGACTTGTCGTGTGAGCCTAAAAAAAAGTTTTGGATTTTTATTAAAATTTAAACCCCAGGTCTATGAGGATCAACTTGAAACCTCGTCATAAAGGCCAATCCCTGATTGAAGTTCTTATTTTTATTACAGCGACAGGAGCCCTCTGGCTTTGTCTGCTGGATAAAAATCAAATCACTCAAAATAATAAAAGGCTAGAGTATTATGAATACAGAAAACTTCCATGATTTCTTTAACTCACCCATTGTATTTAGAAAAAAAGTACTTGGGCCTCGTTGGATATGGATTGGCTCTTTGTTTTCCATCCTTGCCACACTCCTCCTACAAAATAGTCCTAACGCTCAGGTTCCAGAAACTGTAAAAAGAGCGACAGCCTATAGCTACATCCCAAAAGGTTACAGCTTGGTACCCATTGATATTATAAATCACGAATCCGTGAATGCCCTTATAGAATCCAGCGCTGTGGCTAATCTCTATTCATCCAACGAACAAATGAAAAAATCGAGGCTCTTAGTTAAAAAAGCTCGAATTCTACGTGCTCCACTGAATCCAGAGCAGTTTGGCGTTCTTGTCCCTGAAAGTTTTACAGACAGCTTGATGTCATTTGGTGCAAGCTTTATAGTCACCCTACAAAAAGATGAAGAAAGTCACCCGATACTTGTAGCCCCTAAAAAAAGTCCAAAAAAAACAAAAATCAGAGCATTTAAACTGACCGTTGGCATCTCTAAGTCTTCTTTAGTCAATAAGGATAAAAATGAAAACTTATAACTTAACAATGACAAAGAAAAAAAAATCACTCCTATTTTTCATCTGTTATATGGCTTTGCAATTAGGTTTTGGATCTATTGTTTTAAAGCCCTCATCACAAAGCTCTCTCCCAGACTACTTTGAATTTCTAAAGAAAAATAAAAATTTTTACATCTCTTGGGTTCAGGCCTGGTCTCTTCAAAATAAATCCAACTTGAAAACCCTCAAGTTGGAGAGAAATTTTAGGGCAGCTGAAGAACATTTTATTGTAGGTGAAATTCAAAAAGCACAGAAAATATATATTAGTATAGTTCAATCCCAACACTCACACGATTGGCCTCAGGCACAACATCAAAAAATTTTTGAAAGTTTTTTTAGGTTAGCCCAAATTGAACCTCATCATCATAATTTTTGGATTGAAAAAGCCTTTAATTTTCACCCAGGAGCTCAAATTCTAAACCCTAAAATTCCGCAAAGCTTTCGTGACAAATGGGAAGAAATTAAAAGCAAAAAAACCACATTACTGATCTCCCCCACGCCGGGCTACAAAGTCTACGTAAATGGGTTAAAGCTACCCCAAAAACTTGAACCATTAAGCCCTTACCGAGTCACCTGGGTTTCAGAAAAAAGCAGAGCCTTCACTAAAACTTTAAATGGCAGCCACATTCCAAGCTTTAGCCCACCGCTGCTTTTTCACGCCACAGGGAACTGCAAAAAACCCAAAGGTAAGGATAAAGGTTCAGCTCAAATTTTTTTCTCTTCTATTTGTGTGAGCCAAATTAATGATCTGAAGCGCATATATAGCTCAAAAAACAAGCCCTTTACAAGCTTTAAAAAAGAAGCTCAAGATAAAGCTTACAAACTGGCACACTATAGTTTTAATGATGGATTAGTGATTCAAGAACTTGATCCTAAAAAAAGTTTCTGGTCTAAAAAATCAAGTTGGATTTACATTGCATCAGGACTCATGGCTAGTTATGGGATTTATTTTTTGGTTCAACGAAATTCCGAGCCCAATGACAACAGTTATTCTCCTCCCGCCGTTCTCAACTTCTAAATATCTTTATATTCATCATATTGGCTTGATTTCAAATATAATTTATCATGAGCGAAACTATTTTTGCGCTTCAAGGTTCTTAAGAAAACAAGAACTTCAGACATTAATGTTTCTACATAAAGGATAATAATGAAAACTTTAAGCCTTCTTCTTATTTTGACACTAGCTTCATGCTCCACATGGAATGAAAAAAAATGCGTCCAAACTAACTGGAATAGCCTTGGACTTTCTGATGGACAGCAAGGCAAAGCTGATAAATCAAATTACTATGTAGATAAGTGCTCGGAATACAGTTCAGTAAACATTACAGCCTATAAGGCGGGCCATGCTTCTGGTAATAAAAACTTCTGTGAAAGTTCACAAGGCTATAATCAAGGAAAATCAGGAGCGCCTAAAGACCAGACCTGCCTTCACAGTGGAGTTTATCAAAGAAACTACTCTAAGGGCCTAGATGTCTTTTGCTCCTACGATAAAGGCTATGAAGTCGTATTTGAAAACCAGGCACCTATTAGCATCTGTGAAGCTAACCCTAAATATGCCCAAGGGCTCAGAGCTGCACAAAAAAGCTACTGCTCTGAGAACAATGCTTTTGAAGTGGGCAAAAAAGGTGAAGCCATGAATAACATCTGCTCTTCACAAGAAAAACACTCTTTAGACAGGGCCTATAAAAAGGGCTATGACATATATCTAGAAAATAGAATATCTTTACTTCAAGAAGATTACCAAGAAATTGAATACAAACTTTCAGAAGTGGAGCGACAAATCAGTGGTACGAATCGCACTCTTTCCAGACTTTCACCCTACTCTTCAGATCCTAATGTTCAGAGCTTAAGACGTGAACTTTTATCTGATTTAGACGGATACAGACAAGATCGTATCAGATATGAAAACGATCTAAGCAGCCTGGCTTCAGAGGTTAAAAAACTCAGGAGAGAAGCTACTCTTTTATAAATAAAACTTAAACGAGTGTTCCTATATTTTATACTGGACGCACTTAGGTTTTCCCTATTTCTGAGGAAGTGATTTTTTAATCAAATTTGATGCGAGAGCCTGAAATACTTGCCAAAGCACATTTGAAGGTGATCAAGTTAAATTTGATAAAAAAGCGCTCCTCAGAAATTGGGAAAACCTAAGTGTGTTCAGTATATCTACGAATCACTTCAGACTTATATCAAACGCCCCATAGACTTTAGAAGTTCTGTTTGGTTTTTTTCAGGGAGTTTTTTATACTCTTTAAAGCTCATGGTAAACTGGGCACGCCCCTGGCTCAAAGAACGCATATCTGTAGCGTAACCAAACAAAGTGACCAAAGGCACTTCCGCTTTAATGATCTGCCGATCGGATTCAGCCGACATGCTTATAATTTTTCCACGTCTCGAATTTAGATCTCCCACTATGCTCCCTAAAGAGTCTTCCGGCGTACTCACATCTAGAGAAAATATAGGTTCCAGCAAGTTCACCATTTTAGCTTTTAAAGCTTTTCTCACTGCTTGAGATGCCGCTATTCTCAAAACTCCAGCAGTCAAAACACCCAAATCATATTTGATATCAATAATATTTATTTTCACAAAAACCAGTGGATATCCAGCAAGTGGACCTGATAAACAGGCATCCATGGCCCCATCTCTTAAAGCAGACCAGACTTCTGCTCCAATTTTATCTTCAGTTTCAAAACTTTGTACATAACCCACATGGCTTTCATCACAGGGTGACAATTCAACTGAAACCTCTGCCCACTCTAGAGTTCCACTCACGTCACGTTCAAACCTAGAAGACCCCTTAGCTTTAGATGAAATACTCTCACGGTAACTCACCTGTGGGGCTCCCACGGAGACGTTGGCTTTGTGTTCTCTTAATAATCTGTCCACTAGAATTTCAAGGTGTAGCTCTCCCATACCTGATAGCAAAGTCTGACCCGTATCAGGATCTTCAGTCACAGAACATGAGGGATCCTCTAGCTTTAGCGCATCCAATCCTGTTAAAAGATTTTTTTTATCACTAGATGATTTGGGCTCAATAGCCACAGAAATCACAGGGTTCGGAAATGTAATACGCTCCAAAGCCACTGGCCTTTTCGAGGAACACAAAGTGTCCCCGGTTGCTGTACTTCTTAATCCAATGACAGCACCAATATCCCCGGCTTTGAGCTCGTCAATTTCATTTCGACTTTTTGAATGGAGTTTAAAAAGCTTTTGGGCTCTTTCTTTTTTACCAGTTCTGGGGTTAAGAATACTATCACCCAATTTTAATATTCCAGAGTAAACCCTTACGAATGTCATCGTTCCAGCAAAAGCATCGCTTGCGACTTTAAACGACAGTGCCGCCAGTGGGCTCTCAAAACCTAAAGCGCACTCTACAGCGCGGTCTTCTTTATTGGGATCAAAGCCTTTGACAGCACCTCTATCCAGAGGTGAGGGCAAATAATCCACGACACCATCTAACAAAGTTTGCACACCTTTATTTTTAAAAGCAGAACCACAAAACACAGGACACAAAGCTTTATTTATAACGGCTTCTCGCAGAGTTCGTTTGATTTCAGCAATGTCTAACTCTTTTCCTTCGAAATACTTTTCCATCAAAGCATCATCATACTCACAAATTTTTTCAATTAATTCTGTACGATATTTTTTTGCTTTTTCTTTATGGGACTCAGGTATGTCTAAAACCTGAAATTCAGCACCTTGATCTTCATCTTTCCAAAAAAAATACTTTTCAGAAACCAAATCAATCATGCCGTTAAATTGGGCTTCAGCACCCACCGGAATCTGTACCGCTATAGCGTCGGCATCGAGCTTTTTGACTAAGCTTTCCACACTTTTATGAAAATCAGCTCCCATTCGGTCCATTTTATTGATGAAGGCGATTCGGGGGACATTGTATTTATTAGCTTGCCTCCATACTGTCTCGGATTGAGGTTCAACACCATTAACCCCATCAAATACAGCAACGGCCCCGTCTAAAACTCTTAACGAACGCTCAACTTCTACGGTAAAATCCACATGCCCCGGGGTATCGATGATATTGATTCTATGGTCCTTCCACTCACACATCGTGGCTGCAGAGGTAATCGTAATTCCACGCTCTTGCTCTTGCTCCATCCAGTCCATGACGGCATTGCCCTCATGCACCTCACCCATTTTGTGACTTTTACCTGTATAAAATAAAATCCGCTCAGTAGTAGTGGTTTTACCGGCATCAATATGGGCAATAATGCCAATATTACGAGTCCACTTTAGATCTTCAATTTTTTTAGGAGTCTTCGAGCTCAAGGTTCACCTCAACCATTAGTTTTAGTGATTTTTCCATTTATAGATGCCTTTGCCAAGGCAAGAGGGGGTTGATGCGGTAATAAACTTGTATTTCAGTTATTTTGAAAATAGTCTATGGTTGCGCCACTTTAGTGATGTTTATGCTCTAGACCATGTACAAATGTAATTAGCTTGATAGCTTCTCTTTACCCAGATCCGTGGATAAGCGGCGGTAAAAACCCATGAAAGAAACGCCCCCCCTCAGCGTCGTGCTCAAAATGTTTTCTTTTCACCGTACACGTGAGTACGATTCAAGAAAAAATTTCTGCGCTAGACACTGCTGAAACACGTTTGATGGGTTTTCCCTCGCCGCTTATCCGCGAACCTGGATCTTTAATAGAAAGGAGAAGTTATGAAGTCCATTTTTTTTTACTGTATTATATCTGTTGGCCCCCTTTTATCTGCCGATTTAATGGTAGTATATGATAATAACACAACCGACTGCTCCAAATCTTTTAACGAGTTATCTTTAGATTTTGATCCGCAAAATGGAGGGAGCCTAACTTTTAACTTTCCTGTAGAGAGACAAAATTTAGCATTTTGTAAAATCGAAAGCGATCTAGCAAGTCAAACTGGACTCAACCTTTTAATTCTAGCACACCTATTTCAAGAAAAAAAAATAAATATAAAATGTAGCGTAGAAGGCGACTCAATAGTTGCCACGAGAGTGCAAGTAGAGTTTTTCTCCGAAGAAACTACGACATTGTTTTCATGTAAAGATTGAAGTCAGTTATATAGTTTCTTTGTATAAACTTTTGGATAACAGAAGGTAAAATATCCATAGAAAAAAACCACCTATGAAACCGCCTAGATGGGCGGCGTAGGCGACTCCGCCCCAGCCTGTGGGTGTGGACAGGAGTCCGGAGAGATCTGAGATCACCCACAAGAAGACAAAGTATAGCACCGGTAGAGATACAAAGCCTTGATAGTCTTGGCTTGGAAGTAGCCAGTAGAAGTGTCTGATTTTCTCTCGTCCCAAGACTAAGGCTACCAATAAAGACTGGGTGCAGACCACCCCACTTAACCCCACTAATGGAATATGAGATAAGCCGGAGATAAATTGGTAGAAAAATGCAGCCGTAAGAGCTCCAACAAGGAGGCTCGCAAAGCACATGAGCGAACCTAATTTTTGTTCAATAAGGCTTGAAAACAAAAAGAAGAAAAACAAGTTAAATATCAGGTGAATCCAGGTGCTATGAATTAAAGCATAGCTCAAGTATTGGACTCCTCCTGAAGAAGACTTTAATCCCCAACGATGAGCTACTGAGTTTTTTTCATATTCGAGATACTTCTGAAAGCCCTTGTTCCATATTCCAAATTGAATAGGATCTCCTTTTTTTGCATAACGCAAAACAGAACTCATAAAATCTTCATCTTTGAAAGATAAATTATAAAGTGTGCCATCTTTAACCTGGTGAAGATGCTCTTGAAGTTTTTTTTGGAACTGAGTCTTCGATTCTTCTTCAAGATAAATTTTGTAGCTTCTTATCTGCCATTTATAAAATACACTTTCTTTTTTGAAGTTCAGCTCTGAGTTCATTTTTTGACTTTTATGAAAATGAAACATAAAAACACTTAAACAAAAGCACATCACACTTAAAGTCACATGCTTAAACTCATTCTTATGAAAGACTGATGGGAAAGGTAAAAAAATCATTGGTTCAAAAAACCTAGACTGACAAAGTTCTCACCTTGATAGTGTTGCTTAAGATATTCAAGCACACTTGGACTTCCTTGCTCCCATTTTTGTGTTGAATACTTAGAGCTTAAAAGCTCACCTATGAAGCGCCAAGACCTATCCCTATCTGTGACCCTTATCCACTCACTTTTAAGTGCTTGTATTTCTTCTTCTGAATCAGAATACTCTATGACTTTTTTTAAAGCGAGGTCTCGCATGCGCCTTGGCAATCCTGAGTTCTGAGCCATAACTTTATTCTTTTGATGAGATTTGGAGGCTAAACTACGCTTGTTTTGAAACAATGATTTTGGAAATTCAGAATTCTCCGAGAGCCCCTTCACACAGGCTTCTGTATTTGATTTCATAAATTTTGAATCCAGATCGAGCACATTCAAATCCTCTAACTCTTTTAACAATGGTGAACAAGCGTCTCGCAGCTCTTGACTACAATAGCTTAAGGCTTTCTCAGAACACCTCCACAGCTTAAGCTCTGTGACTTTAATGGGATCTTTAAGACTATACTCAATGACATCAATAATTTCATTTTCAGTTTTATTTTGAGCAATATGATTTTTATATTTTTCAATGAAGTAAAAGTTCTTGAGTTGAGATGATTTTGGAATTTGGTTCAGTATTTCCTCAGATTTTTTATAAAATCCAAGATCAAAGTTTCTTCGTACTTCGAACAACTCATCTAGTATTGAGGACTCATCTTTTTCAAAAGTAGAAAATGGCCAATTCACATAGGACTCAGCCCAATTACACTCGACAGATGAAGGCTCTGAACTACATATATGATTCAAAATTTTCTGAGAAATTTCTGGTTGCTTCGACACCAGCATCAACCCAAGAGCCAGCTGTGCACGGGTGTCTTTTTGATTGGCTCTTTGAGCGAAGTCAATTTCTTTAACCAAGCAGTCTACAGATTCAAAGCCACTGAACCACAAAGCCAAAGTAGTGTTCACACGATTATGAATTTTTCCTGTTTGTTTTTGAATTTCAGATTTCAGTTTCGAGACCGCGGGACATGCCTGAGACTGAAGGTTCGATTTAGAATCAAAATCAAAAGATCTTTTTTGAAGGTAAAAAGTACCTACACTTAAAAATAAAAAAATATTTAAAAGAAAACCTAAGCCTGCTCCCTGAAAAACATCTTTTAAAATGAGTCTATGAGATGAGCTAATAGGTTTTTTTTCTGCAGCTGAATAAACCTGAGTGTCTATGATTTTATCAAATTGAGTTTGTTTTTTTGAATTCCATATGAGAGACAAAAAAGGAAAGAGAACTGTAAGAGATAGAGACCTATAAACTGCTCTAAAAAATGACTTTAAAAAACCTAGTGGTTTCTTATTTTGGTCTAAAACAAAGAGCTTATAAACTCTCTGGCCTATTGTGCCTGACATGAAATAGTAGCTCAAAGAATCAATTATGACGTTAAGTAAAAAACAAGCCCAAAAAACGGACCATAAATTAATAAAGACCCCTATGTCTAAGTTTAGTATGGCTGCAAGTTGAAAGTCTCTATAGAAAAATGCAGCAAAAAGTTTAAAAATTGGAATCTTATAGATTAAATCTATAGAAAAGGCCCCTAGACGCTTTAGGCTTGAGTACTCGGAATGAAGCTCACCAATTGGCGAAGATGTAAATATAGTCACAACTTATTTATCGGAACCTCAAACCCAATCCCAGAGTCAGTCTACACACATAAACCGAGATCAAGACTTTAGTCTTTACACTAGAAAGCTTATGACATGATACGCCGACAAGATGTTATGGGAAAACTCATTCAACTCCCCGGAGTTAAAAAAAACACAAAGCCAGAACTCAAATCCACTCTTCATCTTTGGATTGTAGGCTGCCTCTGTCTTATCACGTTGAGCAGTGGTCTTTACATTCAAAACAGCAAACAAAGCTTTCGAAACCCTGCAAGCTTCAGCAATCAAGAATGGGTTTCTGCCGAGCAACTAAAAATTATCAACGCTCAGTACTTACTAAGCTTAGAGCAAAATAATGTTCAGTTTTCAAGAAATTGAATTATTTTAAATATTTGTAATAGTAGCTGAGATAGTTGTCAGCAGCTGACTTTAAATGAGCCACTTGAGTTTTAATTGTGTAATCAGGATAGACCCCAATACCTTCCAGGTAACGTCCAGAAGCTGTTAGAATTTGGGCTCTAGGAATAATAAGATAGTACTCTGGATGATTATTGATGAAAGGATACCAAACAGCTACTTGTGTTTGCCCGGCAGTGACACTCCCTACGACCTGAGCTCTTTTTAAGTCTTGTAAGCTTCCTGCAAAAAACTCCGAAGCCGACGCACTCCATTTATCCACGAAAACTATGAGTTCATTATTTAAACAAAACTCTGTTTTTTGAGTCACTATATCCAAATTAGAATCTTGATCCACCTGGGAAATCATGTCTATATGGTCGAGCTTAGGTACAAAAGTTTCTGTTTTCTCTATGTTGGGCTTTTTAAACTCCCCCAATTTTGTTTCTTCACAAAAAAAATACGACATCATATTGATGGCCGCACTCATATTCCCCCCAGAGTTTCCTCTTAAGTCTATAATTAAGGGTTTATCTTTATTAATTGAGCCCATGAGTTTCTTGAGGGTTTTCTCCGAAAATCCTTCTTTTCTAAATGCCGGGATTTGAATCAAAGTCCAATCATCAGCCGTTAACTTCCTCGGCCAAAGACTCCAACTGACCTCTTTAGGATTGAGATCTAGAGTTAACTCTTTGTTTTTGCGCTTTATTGCTAATCTGCCCGACAAAAAGTAAATGTGTTCAACAGAAGTCAAATCTTGGACAGAGACCCCATTCCAAGAGATCAATTCATCTCCTTTTTGAAGAATATGATCCTCAGTCTGGGTTTTATGAACAAAGTATCTTTTACTAAATTGAGTCATACGAAAGCCATTTTCTTTAGCCTTCCCTTCCCATAATAACTGAGATCCTTTTTTACCAATAAGGAATAAATGAGACTCGTTAAAACTCTCTAGCCACTTACTTCTATTTTCCCACCACTGACTAAATAGCAAATCTGTATCAGGTATATTTTGACAGTCCTCTACCTGCTTAGAGCTCAGACCATAAAGAAACTTTTCATCAATTAATTGACAAAATTTTTGTGAAGATGTTTTTCTGTGTTGATATAAAGAATAGAAGATCGTTAAAAAACAGATTATGCTTGATAATAAAAAATGTTTTTTCACAATCTATTCGTACAACTTAGGCTGCACGTCGCCTTCGTGCTAAATTTGGATCTATATTATACTGTTTTACTTTTCTATATAGTGTGGCTCTTCCAATCCCTAAAGCCTTGGCAGCTTCGGTTAAGTTTCCACGATACTCATGTATCGCGTTTTCGATGGCTACACTTTCAAGTTCCTCAAGAGACTGAACTTTCTTATGGGAGCGCTGTGGGTTGGATTGAGACTTGAATGCAAGAACATTATTATCTTTAGGTTTCGCATTAGGATTGAATTGTCCAAAACCAGTAGGAAGAATCCCGCCACTGACTTGAAGTTTGTCTTTACGACTTCTTTCTTCCCATTGAGATACGGAGTAGATTTCTAGTGTGAGGCCTTGACTATAGGCAAACTGCCTTGCTTTTTGAGTCACCTCAGAATCATCAGAAATTACAATTACTACAGATCTAGCCATGATTATAAACCCCTCAAGAAATTTGCTGTTGTACTGAGCTCACTTAAGATTTTACGATGTCTGACGAAGTGATTTTTTAATCAAATTTGATGCAAGAGCCTGAAATACTAGCCTTAGCTCATTTGAAGGCGAACAAGTTAAATTTGATAAAAAAACGCTCGTCAGACATCGTAAGGTCTTAAGTGCGTTTAGTATGTATTCTTTATCGGTTCAAAACGAGGGAGATTGAGATAATGTTTAAAAAAAAAGAGGATTTTTGAATATTCAGGTAAAAACTGACAACAGTTCAACACCACTGTGACTAAGTATTAGTCACTTCAGAATTTAACATTAGTTTAGTTATTTACTTCTGAAGGACATTTAAAGAACCAAGCTGATGCCTGCTTCCTTAAAAAGAAATAGTGATTTTTCTAAATATTTAGAAAAATTATCTACGGCCTGATTTGATTTTTTTCTGTAGACGAGTGATTAAATGTACTGCCATTTTTTCATGGACACGACACATTTTAAGCTCGTCTTTTTTATAAGAGCGTTGGCTCGGAGTAAGAGTTCCGGTTTCAATTTCCATCTCATAGTCCAACTTATTAGCACGGATAGTTTCTAGCTCTTTAGACTGATGCTTAAAAAGTTTGCTCACACCAGCGAGTGGGGCAACATCAATCCACTCTTCTTTGCTTCTATACCAAGTGAGCATCCTTAGAAATCGCGCTTTGTTTTTAGCTAAAGTGAATTTAGGATAATTCTGCTCTTCGAGCTCTAAAAGGTTTTCAATGCTTTCTAAGTCAAGATCGTCTTCCATGGGACTTGACTGATTAGATATAATTTCCAAACGTGACCTCCGTGATCGGCTAAGCATAGTTGCGTGACTGTCTAATTTCAAGTCGCTTCCCAAAATTAAAACTCTACTCCACCCAGAAGCTACAATATCGACAATTTAATGACAAAATTGTAAATTATTCAACTCCCAAGCCTATTTTATCGCAATTTTAAAAGGACAAGCATCAATCCAAGAGATTTTCAGCGCGTACGCCTAAAAAAAAAACTATAAACGTCGCGACAGCGCGTATCGTGGTGTGTGATATGTACCCATAGCACATTCCAGGAGACACGCTGCGGTCGAAAATGAGTTTTTTTTTATAGGCGTACGCGCTGAAAACCTCTTGGATTGATGCTTTCCACAAAAAACTAATTGAGATAAAGCCTAAATGTGTGGCCTAGCATAAAACACCCCAGGCATAAAAGATTCATTAAAACCGTATATCCTAAAACCTCTAACCATCGCCCCTCTTGAAGCCAAGAAAACAATTGAGTGTTGTAGGCCGAATAAGTAGTAAGTGCTCCAAAAAGCCCTATGCTTAATATTTTAGAAATTTCAGTATGATCAAGGAATATAAATCCAGCCCCTAAACAACCAAGACCATTTACGATGATTAAAGCTAAAGCTGATGGCGAAATCAGAGTCACCATAAGGTATCTTATTCCGACACCGATAAGAGCCGCCAGGCCTAAGCTTATAAAAAACTTCAAAGCGGACCCTTTTTCAATTTTAAATTAACAATCATAGTTTAAAATAAATCTTTGACTTTTATTCTTTGATCAATAATGACAGCACCCACACTGTCAGACCAAACATTTGTAGCAGTTCTAGCCATGTCTACCACACGATCCACAGCCCAAATTAAGCCTGTAGCTTCGATAGGTAAATTGAGGGCCTCAAGTATTATGATCATCATAACAAGACCAGCATGGGGAATTCCAGCAGCCCCAATACTGGCTACTAGTGCTGTAATCAAAACTAAAAACTGTTGGGAAAGAGCTAATTCGTAACCTAAAACTTGAGCAATAAACAAAACAGCCACACCTTCGTATAAGGCTGTCCCATCCATATTCATCGTTGCCCCAAGGGGCAGAACTATGCTGGAAACTTTTTTTCTCACTCTCTTGTTTTTTTCCGCGCACTGCATAGTAAGGCTGAGTGTAGCCGCACTAGAAGCTGAAGAAAAAGCAGTTAAGAGAGCCGGCATCATTTGGTACATATACGTATATGGATTTTGGCGTGTCACTGTGTAGAACAAGAAAGGCAGAACTGCAAAGAAATGAAAACCTAATGCTAGAAAAACTGTTATCAAATACCAGGTTAAAGGTTTGAAAACTTCAACTCCAGACACAGCTACGATTTGCGCCACAAGACAGAAAACCCCAATTGGAGCTAGCAAAATAATCGCATTCACAATATGGGTCATAACATCATTAATAGCAGAAGCAAAATCTACAAGGGGCTTTCGTTTATCTTCAGTGAGCTTCATTGAAAAGAAACCAAAGACAATGATAAAGAATAAAATACCCATCATATCAAAAGGCACTTCAGCTAAAGAGCCCAGCGGATTCACTGGAATCATATTCATAAAAATATCAAAAACACTATTAGGTTGCTTAAGTTCTTTTTGAACTCCGTCACCAATGACTAAATTAGATCCCACTCCAGGCTGCAGGAGATTTACAAAAAACAAACCCACAATAATTGCGATAAGACTTGTGAAAATATAGTAGAGACCGGTTCTGGAACCAATGACTCTGAGCTCACTGGCCGACTTCACATTTGTCATTCCAATGTATAAAGAAGCAGCTACTAAGGGGACCACAACCATCTTTAAAAGCCTTACGAAGAGATCTCCACCAAACTTTAAGGCTGGGTTTAAAACAGTGATATCAAAATGATTTAGAAATAACCCAAGTGCAAACCCAAAACTTAAACCTAGGAGAATATACCAATGGAGATTTTTTTTAATAGACATTAAATAGACTCTGAACTGTTTTTAAGAGGGGCTTCTGACTGCTGAACGAAAAGAGGCAACCTGAAATTACCTATGAGTTTAGGATCAGTAGAAATGATATGAAACTTCTCTTCACCCATGGGTATTTTGAACTCAAGCTCTTCATACTTTCCAGGAGCTATTAATTTGGTTTTAAGCAAATAAGTCTCTTTGGGAGGTATAAAGTTATGCCCTATTCCCCTTTGTAAGCCTAGATGGGCAACAACCGTTGGATCATGCTGACCTGAAACTACAAAAAAACGATGGGGAACTTGGTGTCGATTATAAAACCCTATCTTATAGACTTGGCCTGGCTTTAGATCTTCAATTTTGTCAGGGCTCATGTAGGGGGACTTATCTAAGCTGGCCACGCGAATTTGGGCCTTATCATGATTCACCCCCATCTTCGATTTGAAGCATGAGGTTAGCAGAAATAAAAGCCCGAGTAGTTTTAATGTAGATAAAGTTTTAGACATCTTATTAATGTGGCTGAGTTTCTAAGCTCGGGTCACTGCACAGCGTCCTGTAGTCCGCCTGTGGAGTTTCACCAAAGAGTAGAATTATCTCTCCGACAATAAAAAGTCGGTTGTGTGACCGAAGTCATCCCCAGTAAACTTTAAACCTGAGTTTGAAGCCATTTGCTTAAAGACATCATTATGCCCAGTTTGAAACTTTTGATCTTGACCTGAAGACCAAATTATAAGCTTGGCTTTATTACTTTCATCAGATTTTTTAACAAGGTAGTTCATGGTGTTGCCCCAAGGATCTAAACCAAACTGACCTTCCAAAACTTGTTTTGTAGATTTACTTACACTAGCCAATCCCCTTGAAGTGCTATTGCTCAAAGGAGCTTTGTCTTCATTTAAGAAGTTTGAGTTAATTAAAGCTTGCGCATACTTTGGTGCACGATCTGCAAATCTCTTTTGAGGAGATGAAGCCACATCAGAAGGTTTTCTAAATTGGCTTACAATCAAACCTAGGACAAAAACTCCTACCACAACACCACAAACAAAGAGTAAGTTTTTTTTATTTTTTTCTTGCATCATATCCTCTATATATAAAGTACATTTATTTTATTTAGTTTCCACAACAGTAGTTCATTTCAACTCTATCACCTGGTCCAAGTACAGGATGAAAGAACACACTTCCCTCATTAGTCCAAGCATTTTGCTGTTGTTGTCCTGAGGAAATATTCAAACTTTGAACACGACTGGGTTCACAAGTTAATGGTATTGAACTTACGCAACGACTCACCTGTGTGCTTATCAATTGAAAAGAGTTTGCAAAGTTTGTATCACATATACTGCCCACATGCCCGTGAATGACACTAGGGTCATTCAGATATGCTAAATTTTTATAAGTCCAACCATAAAAGGCTTTACTCCCTTGAGCATCTTGAATACTTTTACAGCTTGAATCATTTACGATGATTGCATTTGTCACCATCTGTTTACTGTAAGTTCCACCTGAAGCTAAGTTACGATCTGGAAACATAGACCTTAAAGTATTAGGTACAGACTGAGGAGTATTCAAATAAGTTAACTGCTTATACTGCTCGGTAGACCAACTTGATCTGCCACCCACACTGCGTTCGTCTTCATCAGAAACAATCACAAAAGCGGCTGCTGCATATTGTCTGAAACAATTGAATTCAGAGTTTCTCTGCATCACACGGTTAATGGATTTTATAGCTTGTTCGTCTTGGCTAAAGCCGTGTCCAATTCGGGCCACTGTGTTTACAAAAATTTGACTTAAGTTGCCATCATTTTTGGTCAAAACTTTTCGCCCTAAGCCCTCCCAAGTTACGGGAGCTCCGTCATAATAGCCCACATCTGTACTTGTTATACACATTCTCCAATCTAGCTTAGCAGCATTCATTTGCTGAACCAATAAATGAAGCTGTTGTGAGAAACGAATATTGTCTTTGCTCACAGATGGCGAATCATCCAACACCACTAAAACATCCACACTGTTTTTACCCTGTGGAGCAACGTAGCTTAACTGTTGCGGGTTCACACATTGATTAGGATCTGGAGTGGTCGGACAAGCACTTGCATTACAAGCTTGAGTTAAACTTGGTTTTTGACCTGCGTCACAATAAGCATGAGTGACAAAAACTCCATCATTACGTTTACAACCTAAAGAGCGTGGAGCAACACAAGTAGAGCCCACTGTTTCACAGGCTCCAGGCTCTCCCGTTTCCCAAGAGTATGTATACTCACAAGCATTGCTCGAACAGGCTCTAGTTGTAGTTGGAGCTGCAGAACAGTTTGAAGCTAAAGTAGTTAAGCCTGTTCGATCTGAACGACATTGAATAGTACGTGTCTGACTGACGCTGGTCCCACACTCACTAGGACAAGCAGATGGACTCCAAGCCCCTATCACCCAAGAAAAAGCATCAGGTGCAGTACAAGCTCCAAGGTTGCAAGCCTGAGTGGCTGCAGGGCGAGTTAAGTTTTGTCCAGTACAAAATGTATCTGCGACAGTGGCATTGCTTGAGTCCAAACACCTTACTGTTCGTGTCTTCACTCCGGCACCACAACTTTTTGAACATGTAATATCACTAAAGTTCTGAGCATCGAAGCGGTAAGTATTTGCAGTACAATCTGTAGACGAAGTACAAGTCGAACTTGCAGAGGGCTTAATCCCAGAACACTGACTGTCAGTGACCCGTGTGCCGTCTTGATCCCGACATTCCACTGTTTGTGTCACATCCACTGTTCCACAACTGGTTGGGCAAGTCTTAGGAAACCCGCTTTGAAACCAAGTGAACACCTGTTGGTTAGAGCAATCAGCCTGATTGCTTTGATTACACTCTCCCACCACACTGAACTCACTGTTATTACACGAGCTCATCCCCACTAAAAACATAATTACAAAAATAAGTTTCACTATCTCTACCCCATTTTTTCTTGTACTTTATTATCCTCATGATGGGAGCTTGTAACAAAGAGAAGCTAGCCTTAAGTGTGGAACATTTTAAAGGAAACCGAAGTTATGTCTAAAAACTTAGAAATATTAGAAAGCTATAATAACGTCATTTGGGATTGGAACGGGACCTTGGTGAATGATCTCTCCTACGCGGTCAAAGTGGTTCAAAGTCTTTTAGAAAGCCATGGTCTAGATACGATTTGTGAAAAGGTTTACAAAGAGAGTTTTTCTATTCCCGTGATTGATTTTTATAATCGCTTGGGATTTAAAACTAAGGGACAAAGTTTTGAAGAGATCTCAAAACATTTCATGCAAAAATATTATGAGGGGTTTGATCAGCTCCAGATTTATGAGGAGGCTCTGGCTTCCATAAAAGCTCTTCACAAAAATGGAACCTCCCAGTCTGTTCTATCTGCGGCTCAAGAAAATGATTTAATTTCCTGGGCTAAGAAGTTTCAGCTCGACTCCTATTTTGATTTTATTTCAGGACAAAGTGACCACTCTGCAGGATGTAAAGTAGACCAAGCTCATATGCTTAAAGCTCAGTTACCTCAAAACACAAAAGGACTGTATGTGGGCGACACCTCTAATGATGCCCAAGTGGCGGAAGCCTTAGGTTTTGATTTTGCTTTTATCACAAATGGGCATCAGAACCTCAGTCGCCTTGATGGTTTTAAAGTACATCATACTATTACTTGGGGGAGTTAACTCGAAACTTGAGTTGACTTAAGCTCAGCTAAGCTCAAAGACTCAAGGAAATGAATTTAGTCTGTTACCTAAGGAGGTCAGCTTTAAACTCACCCCCTTAAGAAACTATTTATTAATTCAATTTTTTTTAATCAATCCATTTCATCATGATGAAGCGCTGGACCTTGATAAATAAATTGAATTTTATATCACCATTTTCTAGTTTTTTCTGAAATTCTTGGTCCTCTCTTGGGCCTTTACCTTTACTCACTGCTAAATAATCTCTACCAGAATCATTAATACTTACTACATTAGGTATTTTGCTAATCATTTGAAGAATTTTAGCACCTTTTACAGGCTGACTTAGAAGACGTGCTATAGACTCATCAGAGTGTAAGCCAAGGAAGCAATGATAACCTTCCGATGCTTTGTTTTTACACATTTCCTCCGTCAATTGGACTGTAACTGTTTGTTGAACTACTGGTATTGTAGCTTTAATACGGTTCAACACTGAAATTGGGGGTAAGCCTATTCAATAGTCTAGTTTGAGCCACTAAGAGTACGCATCATTTTGAAGCTGAACGACCTCAGAAATACACTTTTTATTAGAACTAAAATAAGAGGTGAAAGAATGAACCAAAAAGACATCGTTGAAAGAATATTTGATCTGCACAAGTCTAATTTTATTGTTAAAGACGTGAAGGTATTTAAAGATCATATCGTAGTTTAGGTGGCTCTAGATCCTTCAAAATCTCGCATCTGCTCAAAGTGTAAAGCCAAAGCCAAATCCGTCCACGACTACAATACGGTTCAACACTGAAATTGGGGGTCAGGCTGGGACCCAATTTTAGAAGAGAACCTAAAATTTATCACTAGCCAGTTCTAAAAATAATGTACCCCATTGGATCAAGCGCCCTAAAAACCCTTAGAACCAGTGCTCAACTTATTTCAAACTGTCAAAAATCTTTACAGTTTGAACTCCTCTTCAGGCTCTCAGCCTCGTCTTAAGTGGCACAGTCCTCGCATTTATTGACAGTAACGGGGGAGAACCTATGAAACATTTAATACTATCAATATTTGTGAGTTTATTAGTCACTGCATGTGGAGATAACCTGTCTTCAAACATTGCGACGCATATCTCGAACACTCCAAATACTACAACAACTCAAATTGAGACACCCAACTCACTTGAGCATCTTACTCAGGATTATGAAGGCACTGACGGTTATGGCGTAAAAGTCCATAACGAAGCAGCCACTGCCAATGGAGATACGTTTTATTTTTCAATGAATATTAGAAATCTTTTTGGGGCTACTTATAGTGACCCGTTCTCAGCTGACACTTCGGCTCGCCAAGGCGGACATGTCGTTTTGAGACATGAGCGTGGTGGAAAGATTATTAAAACACAAGTTTTTGATACTGGTGATAACTCTAGAGATCAAGCTTATCCCAACAGATGGTTTTCTTTTGCACAAAACACCAAAAGAGGATGGGTTGGTCTTTTCCAAGGAGAAGAAGGCGCCACTCTTGTCATTATCGATTCCTTTTTTAACGCTGGCGATGGCGGCGGTGAAGAGCTCGTATCTGGAACTGTTTATCATAGATTTTTTAGACAAGACCTTCCGGTTTGTCCAGCAGGAACTGATGCTTTTGAGAACTCTGGATTCAGCACTGCTGATGTTCAACAGGCAGACGGAAACCTGGATGCTCTGAGACCCACATGTATTGCGGCAAAGCCTCCTATCTTGAAATGTTGGGAAGTGACACGAGGTCCTTACGACTGTCGATTTCTAGCTAACGAAAACACAAGTTTCTCTGAAAGTAATATTAATGAAGAGGCTTTTCATGTAAGAAGCGGAGACGGTGGACATAATCCATCAGCCTGGAAAAAAATCGGAAGATTCGTCAATTTAAGCAAAACAAAAGCTTTTAACGAAGTTTCACAGAACTCAACTTTTAACAGTAATTTTTAAATAAAATAATTTTTTAAAGGAGATAACAATGAAAAAACAAATTTTATTAATAGCTGCAGGCCTGATGATTTTTTCGGGATGCGGGGACGAAGACAACACTCAAGGAGCACAGTATGGTGTTTTGAGACAAAACATTACTTACCAGGGAACGAGCATAACTAATGCGAATTTAGCACCTGTGTTTACTAAAGCTCAAGTGAACGAGTCCTATGTGATGAGTACTCAATATCAACAGTGGCACAACAACACTTCGAGTTATCAAACAATTCAACTTGGTGCCTCGGCTCAATTGTCATGGAATATTGGTGGTGGATTTAACAGTGGATATGTTCCAGATTATAATAATACATCTCTATATTCTCAAACCTCAAATGCTATCGGTCGCACCCATATTGAACTCTATCGACATAAAACAACGAATAACCAATATGTTGTGGGAGGAACTTTAGTCCTCACTCAAGACTTTATTTGTAGTAACGCAAGACTTCCAGCAGGAACTTATACTCTTAATACACTAGAAGTTGGACATACTTACTCAAGCCATGGCATTATTATCGGTTTAGTTGTACAACTTATAGGACATGGAAAAAAGTATGTTACAAGTATGGGTAGCTTAAGGTTTTCAAGCTTTGCTAATAATACACTAAACCCTGAAATTGCAAATTGGACTTTTATGGATCAAAGCACAAGACAGACATGCACTTATAGCTCAATGGTAGTTTCAGAGCCAATCAGCACTTATAACAATTATAATATATAGACCCCAAGACGAAAACCGATCTTAACTTAAGCCACTTTTATCTTGTAAGTGGCTTTTTTTAATTATTAACAATGCCTAGGTGCTTACGGAAGGTTCTTATTGGTTTTAGATGGTTTAAGTTTAACTCAAGTTCAACTGAGCTCAGACTCAACTTGGCTCTCTTCTGAAAATGGGGGTAGCACTTTTTGCAGATAGAGCCTGGAGTTGCCTCAATGAGATTTTAGGTTACCACAGTTCAAGTTCTTTAAAGATGAAACTTTTAAAATCAACTGAAATCTTCCACACCCCCTAGAGTTATACTTTTCTTAAAAATAATTTTAAATAGTCTGAAAAAAAATTTTCCACTACTCAGAATAAAACTAGCGCGATCCCTAAATTCTATTTACACTGATCTTATGTTACCTTATTTTGTTGAATTTTTTGAAGAGCTCCAAAATGTCCGAGGAAGATCTCGCAATACCATTTTGGCCTATAAAAGAGACCTCAAACTCTATGAGAAGTTTTTAACCCGGCACTCCAACCTCAGTTTTATTTATGAATTCCTAAAGAAAGAAGGTCTCAGCGAACGCTCAGGTTCAAGAGTGATCAGCAGCCTCAGAACATACTTTAAATTTTGCGAACGCCAAGGGGAAAAACGCACAGAGCTCCAGTTTTTAAAAACACCAAAGGTGCATCGCAAGTCCCCTAAAGCCCTCACAGCAGATGATTTTTTTAAAATCTTAAAAGCGGCCGATATTCCCAACTCTCCACATAAAACCTTTAGAAATAAAATTTGTTTACTCCTTCTTTATGGCATTGGCTGTCGCGTGACTGAGCTAATCAGTATTGATTTAAACTCAGTAGATTTAGAGGAAGGTGTCATTCGCATTATAGGAAAACGTCAAAAACAAAGACTGCTTCCCCTGCCCGAGCATTTAGGCACTCCCCTTAAAGTCTACCTCAGAGATCATAGAGAGGCTCTTATAGGCAAAAAATCTGAAAAAGCTTTACTCATTAACGATAGAAGATCCCGCCCCTCAAGAGTAGATATTTGGAGATGGCTTAAAGCTTGGTCGGAAAAAGCTGGATTTCCAGATGTCGTCTCCCCCCATCAGTTTAGGCATGGCTGTGCCACAGCACTTCTTGAAGGTGGTACCGATCTTAGAGTCATCCAAGAACTTCTAGGACATTCAAGCATTCAAACCACACAGATTTATACCCATGTCTCAAGCGAAAGGCTTTCACATATACTCGATGAAAAAAGCTTGCTGAACCACATAGATTTAAAGCCTCTCACTTAAGTAAAAAAATAGAAGGCATGGCATAAGTTAAAATCCAAAATCCGTTCTGGATTTCGGATGCTCTCATCTAGAGTTAGAGTGACTTGGCATTTAGAGATGGTCCTTAATTTGTAATACTTCATGATATGAAAATTTTAGGTATTAATAAATTAGGTTGGAATATAGAGCTCTTAGAAATTGAAACCACTTTTTTACGTGGTCGCCCCATTATTCAAATAGTGGGCTTACCCGATGTCCATGTGAAAGAGGGGCTCTTAAGGATGAGGTCCGCATTGGAGCATCAGGGTTATGCTTGGTCTTCGACCAAACAAGTTTTGATTAATTTGTTACCTCAAAAACTTAAGAAGCTCGGATTAGGTTTGGAGCTCTCAATGTGCCTTTCTTATTTGATAAAGTCTGGACAAATTAATGAGCCACCCAAAACAGCTGATAAAAATTTTCTTGTGGTCGGAGAACTAGGCCTTGAAGGAGATATTAAAACCCCATCAATATTAGAGTCCTTAACACCTGAACAATTTTCAGGAACTCTTATCACTGGATTTGGGGTAGAGCTTAAAGTCCCGGCCTGTAGATTTAAAAATATAGGAGAGCTCAAAGACCCTGAAAAATGGATTCTTGAGGAACCTCAAAAAAAAAGAACGTCTCTCAGTTTTCTAAAAGCGACACCACCGCAAGATGATAAGGACTGGCCCACATCAATGAAGCGGCAGATGAACTTACTCGCTTTAGGTAAGCATTCCGCTTTACTTGCGGGTCCAGCAGGTCATGGGAAAAGCACTTTCTTAAAATCTCTTTGGAGTCAGTTACCTCAGCCCCAAGCTGAAGATTATAATGACTGGCTCCGCCTAGAATACGATATACCTGAAATGAAACATCTGAATTGGGCTCCCCTTGTCGCCCCACACCACAGCATAACGGCAACGGGTTTAACTGGAGGCGGACCTCAGTGCCAACCCGGTGAGATCAGCCGTGCTCACAAAGGACTTTTAGTTTTGGATGAGCTATTAGAGTTTCAACCCAAAGTTCTTGAAAGTTTGCGAGAGCCCATTGAAGAAAAAAAAATACGACTCACAAGAGGGGCACAGAGTAAAACTTGGCCTTGTGATTTCCAGTGTTTAGCCACAACAAACTTATGCCCTTGTGGAAAGTGGATGCCTGGGCAAAATGTCTATTGCGGACGAAGCCTAGGGAGGTGTAAATCTTATTTAAACCGTCTTTCCGGACCTCTTTTAGATCGTTTTGAAATTCTGATATTTTTTAATCAAAAAATTTTTCATAACTTCGAAGAAAATAACCCATTGAAACCCACAGAAGTCAAAACACAAGAATCACTTAAGGAGGCCATTAACTTTAAGGAACAAAGACTTAAGGAAGATATGAGAACGATCTGTGAAACTGAAAATAAGTCCACCCATATCGCCGCCAAGGATCTCAAGTTTTATATGACAGGCATAAGCTCAGCTCGACGTCTTAAGGCCTTTAAAAATATTTCAAGAAGCCTCGCAGATCTGGATTTAAGTGACACAATTAAGCCTAAGCATATGGATGAAGCCTATACTTATAGCATTGAAAACTTTGAACAGCTCCAAAAAATGAGCTAGACACTGCTGAAGCAGGTTTGATGGGTTTTCCCTCGCCACTTATCCGCGGATCTGGGGCAGGATGGCCACTCTATGATGCCGAGCCAGATTGCAAAACTCAAAAGATCCAGATAGATTGAAGATCTACTTAATACTGAGGTGGTGTAGCCAAGTGGTTAGGCAGCGGCCTGCAAAGCCGTCTACGCCGGTTCGAGTCCGGCCACCACCTCCAAATCATTTCAATATTCATTTTGACACCAAATGAATCTCATTCTTTAAATGCTCAAATCAGTGACAGCTTCTTAAATTTATATATTATAGCGATTTAATAATGACTTAAGGAGCACGGATGAAAGTAAAAGCCGCTGTAGCTTGGGGTGTAAACCAAGCCTTAAAAATTGAAGAAGTAGACTTAGAAGGCCCCCAAAAAGGCGAAGTTCTAATTAAAATGGTCGCCACAGGTGTTTGTCATACTGATGCCTATACTTTGTCTGGAGCAGATCCTGAAGGACTTTTTCCCGTGATCCTTGGCCATGAAGGTGGTGGAATTGTGACTGAACTTGGCGAAGGCGTCACAACTTTATCCGTTGGGGACCATGTCATTCCACTTTATACTGCTGAATGCGGCCACTGTAAGTTCTGTACATCAGGCAAAACGAACTTATGCTCAAGCGTAAGAGAAACTCAAGGCAAGGGCCTTATGCCAGATGGCACGAGCCGTTTTTCAAAAGATGGACAGATGATCCATCACTATATGGGTTGCTCCACCTTTGCAGAATACACTGTGGTGCCCGAAGTCTCTTTAGCTAAAATCAATAAAGAAGCCCCTTTAGATAAAGTGTGCCTTCTAGGGTGCGGAGTCACCACAGGAATTGGTGCTGTACTCAAGACGGCAAAAGTTGAAGCAGGATCCACTGTTGCCATTTTCGGCCTTGGGGGAATAGGGCTCTCAGCCATTCAAGGTGCCAAGATGGCTAAAGCCTCCCGCATTATTGCCATTGATATTAATGAAGATAAGTTTAAAATGGCTGAAAAATTCGGGGCTACTGATTTTATTAATCCAAAAAAATTCGACAAGCCTGTTCAGGAAATTATAGTAGAAATAACCGATGGTGGGGTGGATTATTCTTTTGAATGTGTAGGAAATGTCGACCTCATGAGAGCTGCCCTTGAATGCTGCCACAAAGGTTGGGGGGAATCGATTATTATTGGAGTTGCTGGCGCAGGCCAAGAAATTAGCACCAGACCTTTTCAGCTTGTCACAGGAAGAGTTTGGAAAGGGTCGGCATTTGGGGGTGTTAAAGGCAGAACGGAACTTCCAGGTTTTGTAGACCAATATATGAGCGGTGAGATTAATTTAGATGATCTTGTGACATTTAAACTTCCGTTAGAAAAAATAAATGAAGCCTTTGATTTAATGCATGCAGGAAAAAGCATTAGAACAGTTATTGATTTTTAAATCCACAACAAATAAGTTAATTTGGAATAAAGGGTTCTATACTGAACGCACTTAGGTTCTCCCTGTTTCTGAGAAGTGCTTTTTGATCAAATTTAATTTGATCACCTTCAAATGTGCTAGGGCAAGTATTTCAGGCTCTCGCATCAAATTTGATTAAAAAATCACTTCCTCAGAAATAAGGAGAACCTAAGTGCGCCCAGTATATATGAGAACCTAAAATTTAATTGAGGATCATCATGAAAATTAACGAAACGAAATCCATCAAAACATTTGGTGGAGCCACAAAGTACTTTGAACATGCTTCGGGTATAACAAAAACTCAGATGAAATTTTCAACGTTTCTCCCAGAACAAAAAGTGGAGAATGCCATCATATGGTTATCGGGCCTGACCTGTACTGAAGAAAATTTTATAACAAAAGCTGGGTCTCAAAAACTCTTAAAAGATTCTAAAACTATGATCATTTGCCCTGATACCAGTCCAAGAGGTTTAGATCTACCAGGAGAACATGAGTCCTATGATTTTGGCAGTGGCGCTGGGTTTTACATAAACTCCTTAACCGAAGGCTATAAAGATCATTACAATATGTATGATTATATCAAAGATGAAATTGTCACAATTTTAAAAGAGCATTTTAAAGTCAAAAATATTTCTATCATGGGTCACTCTATGGGTGGCCACGGGGCCCTTGTCCTAGGTCTAAGAGAAAAAAAACTTTTTAAATCTGTCTCCGCTTTCTCACCAATTGTGAATCCGCTCCAGTCCCCATGGGGACAAAAAGCATTTAAGGGCTATCTGGGTGAAGAGCTCACCGGCGCAAGGCTCTTTGATACAACAGAACTCATTAACAGTGGAGTCATTAGAAAAGACACTCTTCTGGTTGACCAAGGGACTGACGATGAGTTTTTAAAAGAAAACTTACTCACAAGCCACCTCTCTCAAGCCTGCGAGCAAGCTGGTCAAAAATTAGAAGTAAAATACCGCGAAGGCTACAATCATAGCTATTTTTATATTTCAACATTTATTGATGAACATATAGAGTTTCACTTAAAGGCCTTAGAGGCTTAAAACCCAGAACCAAGGCGGCACCACTCATGTTGGGGGCTGTAAAATCATACTGATTTTATACAAGCCTCCCTTTTGAACTAGGTGCTGCTTAATCCCTGTATACCTTGATTAAAACCACTCTCTACAAGAAACGTATCAAATCCGTGATCACTTATTTAAAAATTTCTGAAAAGCTAAGATCTTCACCTTCTAGAACATACAGTACTGTTTTTAGATTGGACGTCGATTTAAGCAGGTTTATGTAATAGTCCTGATACTCTTTACTGTCTTCAGGAGTTTTCAATCCTAAAAATACAATTTCTGAATTTCTAGATTTTTCTTGTATAATACTAAACGGATCTAAATGGCTATCAATGTAGATCTCTTGGTGAGCAGGGATTCGACTGCTACTAATAAAGTTTTCCAAACTCTTTTCAATTCCGGCTTTGTCTTTTTCGTTTTTAGCGATTGACCTTAAAACTAAGTTGGCTTTTTTCCATTTTTTTGACGTCTTCAGCATATAGGCCAGAGTCAACATGAGATTGACGTTTTCACCACTGCCACGCCACCAGATATCAATACTGCTTCCGCCTCTTTGCATGACTTGTTCCGTGGTAGAGCTATCTTTAGCAATAACAATGTTTTTCTTTCTTTTGTAAGTTGTGTCAATAATTTTTATGTACTCATCTAATTTTGAGATATCTGATGTGTCCCCCAAAAGAACTGTATTTGGTTTAATCTCACCAAGTCCATAGGTGTTGATCAGCTCTTTAGCACCTTCGTAAATAGAGTGGGCCTCTATTACTTTCGTTAAAGAGAGCACTCCCTGTTTTTTCAAAAATGCTCTTGTGGAGTCTTCAAAGGAGAACAGCTTTTCAGGATTAATGTCTTTTTCAGTAATAATGGAGGCCACTGTCATAAAACCTTTTTGATGACTGATTTGATAGGCTAAGTCTATAAGATGAAATCTAGATTTAGGGGCACCACTTAAAATCAAAAAGTTGGGCCTCCAATTACGAGCATCTTTTGAAAGCTCATTTAATGTATAAATAGACTCTCTGGCCACACGCATAGTTAACCCAGTTCTAATATCTGAGTGCTTGGATTGAACATTTCTACGTTTTATAAAATAGTAAACACCAACGATGGCAGCTAGAGCCACAAACGTGGCTCCTGAATCAATCATGAACATGGCTCCAAAGCATAAGAATGCCCCTAGCAGTGAAACAAACCATGAAATTCGAAAAGTGGGTCTCCACGAGGGATTATCAAGTAGACCCTCTAGCCCTGAAACAAGATTTAGAGCCCCGTAAGAAGTCAGAAAAAACATAGATAATATTGTAGCGATTGAATTTAAATCCCCTAACAAAACCCCTAAACCCGCAATAACAAAAGAGACCACCGTTGCAGCTCTGGGGTCATTACTTTCTTTTGATCCCTTAGCTAAAAACGCAGGCAGGACCTTATCCTTGGCCAAGGCTTGCATGGTTCTAGGCGCCCCTAAAAGGGCACCCATTGCACTGGAAAGCGTGGCTCCCCAGAGACCTATAAAAATAATTATGGAAACTGCGGCCACACTCGTCATAACAAGTGAGTTTGTGATAAGCACATCAGTCGGAGCCAAAGTCGATAACATATAAGCCGAAAACATATAAACAACATAACCCACAACAACGGCAGCAATTGTAGCCACCGGAAGGGCTTTTCGAGGGTTTTTCAAATCCCCCGACATGGAAATACCCGCTTCAATCCCCGTCACAGCAGGGAAGAAGACTGCAAAAATCTCCCAAAACCCAAAACTTCGCACAATAGATTCTGGCGCGTTGCCCACCTCCGGAAGAGGAGTCCCAAACCAAAAAGAAAGTAAAGACAAAACAATAAGTGCTAAAATAAAAATCTGCATTTTTAATGCTAAATCTGATGAAAAAAACGTCACTGCCGTGAGAAAAACCAATGTCCCAAAGGCCACAGTGGTTATGGGCAGGCTAGGAAAAAAAAGCTGCAAAGACTCCGCAAAACCCACAACATAAAATGAAATTCCCAAGGCTTGAGCTAAATACAAAGGTAGACCTACAGCGGCCCCAGGCTCTACCCCAAAACATCTTGAAATTAAATAATAAGATCCTCCAGCACCCAGCTCTGTATTTGTCGCTGTGGATGAAATCGAAAGTGCAGTTATAAAAGTGATCACAGATGAAAGGGTAATAATGAGAAAGGTGGTACTTAAACCCGCCTGACCAATCACCCAGCCTAGTCTTAAAAATAAGATCACACCTAGAATTGTGAGAATACTAGGGACAAAAACCCCTTTAAAAGCCCCAAATTTATTTGCGTCGCTACTCATGTTTTTTCCTGTATTAATTTAAGAGAACAAACTCTTTCACCAAATAATATGTAAAAGTCTGGCTCTCTAAGCATAAAATCTTTAGACTAAAAAATCACCTACTTTGGCTCCGATGAAAAGGCCTAGGAAACTTAAATCATTGTGATGGATATATATTCTATGCGCATTCATAAAACAATGGACAAGCTCGGCTTAAACTACAAGTGATAGGACATATTCTTGCACTTTAAGATGACTTGTGAAGTAATGAACTATGTCTAAAATTATATTTTTTATATTCCTCTACAGTTCACATGGACAAACTGCCCC
>CALGWV010000137.1 GCA_937936325.1 uncultured Bdellovibrionales bacterium
TATACCTAAAGTCATTTCAGGCCTTTTTAAGTGGGACCTTAAAAAATTAATATTAAATTTTTTAAGACTGGTTTCATTATTTATATAGTGGATCTCAGACAAATACTGTGCATCATAATCATAGTATTTTACTTCTAAAAACGACTGACCTCTTTTATCAAAGCGCTCGAGCATTTCGATAGTGTCTGGTGTTAAGACATGAGCATTTTTTGAAAGCTTGGCCTGTTTTAGTTTTGCATCGGCATCTATTAAAACGTTTTTACACTGACTGCATTCACGTGCCGTAATGTCATTTTCACATCCACAAAGATTGCAGAGCTTATAACGAAATCGATACCCGCAAGGCTCAACATCGGCAGTGTCCTGATCAAAATTAGCTCCTTTACACTTTCTTCCAAAATGCTCAGTGATGTTGCCATCTAAATCCACTCTCCCCCAAAAATCATTTATAAATCCACACTTTGGGCAAATCACTTGAACCGCTACAGAGTCCTCTGTGGTTTTCTTCTCCCCAATTTCTGGACTGTAAATATCATGGCTCATCCCTGTGTAGTCTAAGATGAAACAGTCTTTTTTAAATTCATCTAACCTTAAACCTCGGCCTATAATCTGCTGATAAAGACTTACGGATTCTGTAGGCCTTAAGATCGCGATAACATCTACATGAGGTGCATCAAAGCCGGTTGTCAGTACCGACACATTGACTAAATATTTAAACTTCTTGTTTTTAAAACCTTCTATGATTTGATCTCGCTCTCTAACATCTGTATCCCCAATGACAATTCGAGCCTCTCCAACAGGAAGGCATTCCAGAATCTCTTGAGCATGTTTGACAGTGCTACTAAAAATCATAACTCCTTGGCGCTGATAGCTTTCAGTAATGTCTATAATGTTTTTAACAATCAATGGAGTCAGTCGCCTCTGTTGTTTTAAAAGTTCCTCCACCTGAGAGTGGGTGTATTTTTTTCCAGACTCAGTGAGTTCAGAAAAATCATAGCAGGTCACGGGGATATCCACTTTAACAGGAGGTGTGAGGTACTTGTTTTGAATCATATAATGAAGTGGCAATTCAAAAACACAGCGCTTAAATAGACGAGGTTCTAAGGTTCTCACAATTCCATCATGACTGTGATTATAAATCCAGCCCAAACCTAATCGATAAGGAGTTGCCGTGAGACCTAGGACACAGAGAGCTTTGTTTTTGGCTCTTAGAGTATGTATCACAGCGGAATACTGGGTGTCCGAATCTGTTCCAACTCTGTGGCACTCATCAATGATTAAAAGACTAAAGTCTTCAAAAAATAAGTCTGATGCATTAGCTACAGATTGAATACTTCCGAAGATAACTTTTTGTGTTGAATCTTTTTTGTTAAGACCCGCAGAATAAACGCCCGCTTTAAGATCATAGCTTTCATATTTTTGATGATTTTGCTCAACAAGTTCTTTCACATGGGCTAAAACCAAAACCCTTCCCTTGGCAATGCGTGCCAACTCAGCAATGACTAAACTCTTCCCCGCACCAGTGGGCAGGGTGATTACTGCAGGCTCTCTTTTTTTTCTAAAGTAATTAATGGTGTTGTCTACAGCTTGTTTCTGATAAGGCCTGAGTTTGTACATATCAATTATAATACTAATTCATAGATTTAAGACAACAACTCATTATTTGTAGATTTAAAGTTCAAGCCTTAATAGTGTTCAAAAAACTACTTTAAATACTAAACCTGTCCTCACATGAAGATAGGACTTACTGTCTTCATCAATAGCTTCAAACAAATAGCAGTGAGGGTCTAAAATTGTGACCTTGGATCAGTTTGATGAAAATGGTGTTGTTGCACGGTAAATTAGCCTGCAGTTAAAAAATAATGAAGATTTGGTTGAGAAAATTCAAAAAAATATCGCTAAATCCCAAAATATGGCCTACCTCTTGAGAATGGCTGTGCAACAACGCCAGTCTTTATTAAATATTTTTTTCCATTTTTATTGAGCTTATATATGAACGGACTTTTTAAAAGGCGATCTCGGTGCCACCGACATTCTTGGCCCGAGCAAATCTCAAATGAATCCGTATAGCCCATTAAGCCGCCGATTTTTCGAACACTTTCATTAGTTGTATCTTTTTTTTCACAGAATCCAGGTCCTTCATAGGATATGTTTATCAGCTTATGCCCCAGCTCGTGAGATAAGACTTTCTTTTAGGGCTAGATTTCTCCATGGAAATTAAACCTCTTATTTTTTTATCAATACGATCACCATACAAATACCGACATTGATCACTAAAGCTGCTTTCTGATTAAATTAATAATGAGATAACTTTCCTTTTTAATAGTTTTTTTGGCTGTACTTTCTGGCTGTGGTCAGGATCATCACCTACAGGAAAGCTCCCTCAAACTCCTACACCTTCTCTTCCTGAAGTCACTATTGCCACCCTGACTCCTATTGATGAAACTAATATGAATGCCTATCCAATAGATAGAACCTGTACAGAAGAAGACGAGGAGGTCCTTGTAGATATAGACGGGCTTACTCCCATACCCCGCCTATTTCAATAAGCGGCTTACTTCGAGCTACCCTCACATTCTACAACTTATCAAAAACTAGCTAGTTTCCTCAGTCACTTTGGCGATCCTTATTTTCTTATGCCTTCTCATGCCCACCTAGATCTATCTAAAAACTTTTCAACTTGACTCAGGATCTAAGTATTGTAACTTTCAAAGCTTCATTAATAAGGATGGGTCTATATGACTGACAGAGTTTTAAGTGTTGTAATTTTATTACTTTTTACATCTAGTTTAAGCTGGGCTCAGCAAGCACCTCATCAAGTTTTTCAATCAAACCCAATCGTACCAGTGAACCTTCTTTCTCAGAATTTAGGTCAAGAGTGGAACGCAGCAAACCCTGTTGAGTTTACATTGTTGCTAGAACGCTCTACGACTCCATCAAACTCAAGCTTTGCTCCCGTCTGGATGTCAATGACAGATTTAAACCTTAACTATGATGCTACAAGAATAAACCTTGGAAGCTACTTTAGCTTAAATGTCCCTATCACACGTAGCGGACAATATTTATTTGAGCTGACATTCGATACACTTAAAGTCACGTATCTAGATGGTGAGAATCGAACATTACTTCAAGAAGCGTCTGTTAACAGACAACTTCAGAACGCCACCGCATGGCAACAGGCCCTAAGAAATGGACAATTTGCTTCTACTCGTTTAGAAAGCACCTCCTTTTTTCTGACTTCATATGAAGAAGTCGGCGGCCTTTTCACTTACTCGGTTCGATTTTCTGGAGACGAAACATTCACACAGCCTGCCCCAGAAGACGACAACGTGATTGATGACAACGATGACGATGGCAGTCCAAACCTCACAGAAATTACAAATTCACTGGGCCTTCCTCAAGGTGACGGCACAAATGGCCACGCCTATTTTGACTCCGAAACTGGTTTTTATTGTGGTTTACTTTGGGACAGAAGCCCGGAAGTCCAAGCCATTAACAACCAATGTGTCAGCAGAGGATGTGGATACCTCGTCGACCCTGCTACGGGACGAGCATCCAATCCTTATTTCAGAACTTGGCTAGATGATTTTCATACAGAAGATATGTCTGGACGTCTTGGCCAAGGCCACGTGAGTTGGCATGCAACAGAGGTGGCACAGTGGCTCCGAGTCGATAATGCTGCACGAGAGGCTGACCCTAATATATCTGGCATACGTGCTGGGTGGCTTCAAAGCAACATGGATAATGAGTCGATTTCTTGGATTAACGGATTCTACACTATGCACAAGTCTATGTTTAAAAACGTATTTAGATCTTTTTTAAGCAAAGACAACGGAAGTTGTTTTTACCTTAGACATAATATGTTTAAGTTTAATGATGGTGAAAGATTTGACCCACCAGCACAGTTAACAAGAGCCCAAGTTATGGCTGTTGAAGACTCAGGAGATACCACAGCTCAGGACGCCTCTTTCACATTGGCCACTTCTGAAGCTCAATACCTAAGAACAGCAACCACAAAAACTCTTGCGGAGTTTATTTTATATATGGGAAGAACTTTCCATGGGTATTTGCACAATTCTTTATTTATGACGAGCACTTCGACACAAACACCTCACCCTACTCAACTGATATCTAACATTGAAACTTCTACTGAGGCTTTTCGTTTCTGGCAAGATATCCACGGATATGTCGATTACTTTATTGGGTTTTGGTTGAGAGCCAATGACTTAGTTGAAATCTCTGATTCGTGCCATGATCCAACCCGAGCCGGCCTGTTTCAAGACACTGATCGCCCAGGTTGCACCACATGGACTGAACATACCAATGGACAAAATCCTAGGACGATGATGCCAGGTATGCCAATGATAATGGCAAAAGCTAACGTACCTGCAGTGAACAAAACAGTATCTCAAACTATAGTTTCAGGTGGAACTCCTGAACATCAAACTGTCGTCACAACACCAGGGAAAACATCAGGCACACAAACAACAGTACTCATACCTGCTCCTGCAATGGTGGCAGCACCTCCAGCTATGGCCCCCTCGGCTCCCGCCTTCAACCCTTTCGGTGGTGGCTTCCCGAGTGTTCAAGAACAGGTTGATTTTTGGAATAAAAACCCCTAGAGCTACAAGTCTAAAGACATTAGGGACGTTTTATTTAATTGAGCTCTTCATTTTTTGAGCTCAACACTAAAGCTTCATTCTTGTAGATCAATTGAGTCTCTAAAACCTTAAACTCAATTGACATGAGTCATTTCGTTTATGACAAACTCTTCAATCGCACCTTCTGTGGCTTTTAAATAGTCGCTGAGATGCTGGGCTTTCATATGAGTTTGCCACAAATCACGAGACTGCCATTTTTCAAAAAACATAAAGCAGGATGAGTCTTCGTTATCTTGATGCAGGTCGTACTGGATACAACCTTCTTCTTTTTTTGTGGGTTCTATAAGTTTTAGAAGTTCTTTTTTAACGAGCTCAATTTGATCTTCTTTAGCGATGATATTAGCTACGATTGTAAGGTGAGACATAATCCTTCCTTTTGGGTTATCTGAAAAAAATATTTTCAATCTATATATAACCTAGACTTGAGCTTTATTCCACTGCTCCACCCAGCTCCCTAAAGGCGGCGAGGTTTTTAGCGGCATTTCTGACACCTGAAGGAGTTCATTGATACTGACACTCCCACCTGACTTTTTCTAGAAATCGAGCGCGAACAATAGCCTGAGAGAGCCATTGATCTTTTTTGCTAAAACTCTGTTTCAATAGTACTGCTTTTTCATCACAACCTATAATCTGAGTTTCGACTTCAAATCTTTCAAAGAGTTCAATTGAATTTGAGCTAATTACTGATTGAAACCTTTGAGTGCAGGAAAAAGTGACCCTACAAAAAGGGGAGTAAAAACAGCTATAAGCTCTTGAAAGAATGACTCAAAAACAAAATAGATTAACAATAATCTCTAAACAATTTCATCCTACTTTTCAGCAGAGTAAGCCACACACGATGTAACCTTAATTTTGTCATAATCATTACTTTCTAAGTTGTACTTACTATAGAAGCTAAACCTCGGCAGCAACACTAACCCCTCACTAGATTCTTTAAATGATAATACTGCTCTAATTTCATTTTTATTTCTTAGCTGATCTACATAAGTGTATGTAAAAACGACATCTGCAGCACTCGAAAGTTCTTTGGAAAAGTTTTGAGTCGAAACAGCTTCGGCCTCAAACCTTTGAACTGTGTAATATAATGAGTGAGTTTCGTATTCTTCACCTGATTCAGTGTAGTATTCTGTTAAATAAACGCCATCAACTAAAATATCTTCAGAAGAAGAGAGCTCACACGTACTTAGGTCTAATAATTTCGAGTTTTTTTCTATTGCACATAAAGTTAAAGGTAAGAGAAGACCCGCAAGAATTAAAGCAATGAATTTCATCTGATTATTCCTTTTTATATTTTTAAATGAATATGACAGAGGCTTTTGAGTTTGACCATTGACCCTGTAAGCTTTACATGGTCTCGGATCATGACAAAAACAATTAGCTCAATTCGCCCAAACTGACAACTCTGAGGAGGGCTCTTAACTTAAAAAGCACAAAACCAGATTGTATTTGAATCAAGTCTCAAACGCTCGACACTGACTTGTTATTCGTGAGATTTTGTTCTCTTAAGAAAATTCATACACAACAATCCGAGGGGGATTCATGAAAAGTTTAATAGTTCTAATGTCAATTTTAGGTTTCAGCTTTGCAAGCTCTGCCAGTACGGGCACCGTAACTGTAGACCATAGCTACACTACAGAATCAGGCCTCTATATCTGTGTAAAGTCTAAGTCTTGTTCTACAGGAGAGGGAGATTGCTATAACAATCCAAGATTCAATTATGAGTTTTTCAAAAGACGCAAAGCCATCATGAAGGACCTCTATACTTCTTTCACTCAAGAGAATATTGACTGTAATGATACAAACACTTTAAGCATACAAGAGACTGGAGAGTTTTTCTCAAAAGATAAAGACCAACAAGCCGCTTTCATCCAAGCCAAAGGCAAAACTGTTAAAATGCTAGTTTATAATTCTGCGCAAGAAGCCATGGAAGAAGTACTTTATAAATAATTTAATTTCACTTCAACCTTAAGAGGTGAAGTCATTATTTGTGGCACTTAAAACAGGCTATCTCTCTCAGGGTATAGCCTGTTTTGAATTTGAAATATATCAAAAAATAAAGCAACCAGACTCTTTTTACTCCTTCTGAGTTATTTAGCTCTCTTCAGATAGAGCCTTGAGCATCCATATTGTTTTTTCATGGCTTTGAAGTCTTGCTGTTAAAAGATCTGCCGTGGGTTGGTCGCCGCCTTCTTCACTTATCATCAGTGATTTTTTAATTGTTTTGCTCACCTGTTGGTGGGAACCCAATAAATTTTTCACCATATCCATGGCCTTGGGCCAAGAGGTGTCTTCTTTCACCTCACTGAGGTTTGCAAACTCACTATAAGATCCAGGGGCTCTGACACCGAGCGAACGTATTCTCTCAGCGATCTCATCAATGCTTAAAGCCATTTCTGTGTATTGAGCTTCAAACATGGTATGAAGAGTTTGAAACATGGGCCCTCTGACATTCCAATGGTAGTTCTGTGTCTTGAGGTACAAAGTATAAGTTTCTGCTAAAACTTTAGAAAGGCTTATTGTATGTTCGGCATTTTTAGTATTTTCCATATTTTCACTTCCTCATGTTTTAATTTTAAAAAAATATCTTAGCAGTTCTTAACTGCAACAAGATATAAAAAAAATGCAGCTCAGACCTAATAAATTTTGCGACACCTCCACTTACTCGTTCATAAGCAAATTTGGCAAATAGTAAAAGAAACTGGACTGAGCTCGTTTGTTTAGTTTCCGTGTCTTGAATCAATAATATCATTTCCCATTGAGGGCACGACCTCATTAGACACCGAGCTCTAGTTTATCCATCAACTGACCATCAAGAATAAAGTCTTTTAAAACTCTTAAATCTTTTGAAAAGACTCTATCTTCATCTGCAAACGGCACAACTTCGCGAAGGTTTTTCATTGTATTTTGTAAAGGACCAGAAGGCTTAAGAGGTGCCAGCAAATCAACACCTTGAGCTGCGCACAAGAGTTCACAGGCTAAGATAGAGGCGCCGTTTTCTTTAATACTTTTTAATTTACGTGCGGCAATGGTCCCCATACTCACATGGTCTTCTTTATCTGCTGAAGTGGGGATGCTGTCAACTGAGGCAGGATGAGACAAAATTTTATTCTCACTCACTAAGCTTGCCGCAGTGACCTGAACCATCATCATACCACTTTGCAAACCACCGTCTGTGGCCAAAAAAGCAGGCAAGCCACTCATGGCCGGGTTGATGAGCTTTTCGATGCGGCACTCTGACATACTCAGCATCCCACTCATGGCAATGGCTAAAAAGTCTAGCTGAAAGGCTACGGGCTCACCATGAAAGTTTCCACAAGATAGAATTTCATCTTCTTTAACAAAAACTAAAGGATTATCAGTACTTGAATTGGCCTCGATCTCTAAAACCTGAAGAGCATGAGCAACTGCATCTTTGGCCGCGCCGTGGACGGCAGGGATACACCTTAAACTATAAGCATCTTGGACACGTCCACATTCTTTATGACTTTCTGCAATTTCAGAAGATTCACCTAAAATGAGTCTCATGTTTTTTGATGTGATGGCCTCGCCTCTATGAAGTCTCGTTTTAGGGATCAAAGGATGAAAGGCTCTACGTGTTCCTTTTAAAGCTTCCACAGTCAGGGCTGCAATCACATCGGCTGATCTTAAAAGTCTCTGACAATCAAAAAGGCTCAATAAACCTACCGCGGTCATCACCTGACACCCATTAATTAAAGAGAGCCCCTCTTTAGCCTTAAGCTCCAAAGCAGCTCGCCCTAAATTATCCAACACTATTTTGGATGAGACATACTGCCCATCTTTGGACCAGACCTCCCCTTCACCTATTAAAGCTAGCGCAAGGTGTGCCAGTGGTGCCAAATCCCCACTAGCACCCACACTTCCCTGTTGAGGAATGACAGGGACTATATCCTTGTTTATAAAAAATAAGATTTGCTCAATGACTTCAGCTCGGACACCACTATGTCCTCGAACCAAAGCATTGGCTCTTAAAAGCATAATGGCTCTAGACTCTATCTGGGTGAAAGGGTCCCCCACACCACAGGCATGAGACCGAATTAAGTTTTTCTGAAGATCCACCAATTTATCATCTGAAATCACCACATCACTAAAGGATCCAAACCCTGTATTGACCCCATACATCACTTCACCGGCAGACATTTTTTGGTCCAGGTAATTTCTTGAACTTTGAATTTGGTTTAAACAAGAGGGGTCTAACTGCACCTCTAGTTTTTTGTGAGCCACATCCCAGACCTGTTGAATGTTTAAATCCTGTCCATTAAGCTTAAGAGTCTTCATTTTTATTTAGCCTTTTTTTAAAATATCAATCGGAACCTGATAATCATTAAATTTAAAAACATAGCTTCCGGCCACAAGCACATCTACATCCTGACACTGGGGTAAAGTCTTTTCATTGACTCCCCCGTCGATTTCAATGAGGTAGCTGTAGTTTTTCTCTTCTCGAAGAGATTTGAGCTTTGATACTTTTTTAATTTGGTCGCTCATGAAACTCTGGCCACCAAAACCTGGTTCTACAGACATGACTAAAACCACATCACATAAGTCCAAATAAGGCTCAACAGTTGCAATAGGTGTGCCTGGCTTTAGACTCAGGCCAGATTTTATATTATGGGAGCGAATTTTTTTTAAGCACTTCTCGACATTTTCTGTGGCCTCCACATGAATTGTGATGACATCAGACCCAGATTTTATAAAATCATCTAAAAGATGACCTGGGTTTTGCACCATAAGATGCACATCCAAAACACATTTTGTCAGTGGACGAATTGCTTTTACCACTGGCGCCCCTATAGTCAGGTTCGGCACAAAAGCACCGTCCATCACATCCACATGGATCCACTGGGCACCGGACTTTTCCAATTGCGCGACCTCTTCACCTAAACGCGCAAAGTTAGCCGATAGAATACTTGGTGAAACGATCTTCATGACTTGGCTCCTAGCTTTGGGCTCATAAACACATCTCCAATATTCAAAGCCTGGCCTTTTAGGAACTCAGCGACTTTTAAACTTTTTTGGGATTGCTTTTGAATTTCAAAAACTTCAATCTCACCCTGGCCGCACTGCACTCGAAATGATTCTTCAAGAACATGGGTTACAGTTCCTGGTTTCGCCCTTTCTTGAGTTTCTAAAGGTTTTATAATTTTAAATTTATAAGACTCTGAACCTAATTCACTTTTAACACCCGGGCCTAAACTCAAACCTAAATAATTTTTATAAATTTGATCAGACGACAATTCCCAATCTATCCAGGCCTCAGATTTTTCAATCTTGTGAGCATAGGTCACAAGATTTGAGTCTTGGGGCTGAGGCTGAATCTCACCTTTTAGGTAAGCAGCCACATGTTTTTCTAAAAGTGCTGGAATTAACGCTTGTAAACGATCATGAAGATTCAGCGCAGATTCGTTTGGACCAATATCGATGTGAGCCTCACCAATCACATCACCGGCATCTAGATTTTTTACCATCACCTGAAGACTAACTCCAGTTGTCAGGTCCCCAGCCATAATCGCTCTTTGTATTGGAGCGGCACCTCTCCACCTTGGGAGAATAGAAGCATGAACATTAATAAATTTTTGAGGATAAAAATCCAAAAGTTTTTGAGGGAGGATTTGACCAAAAGCAGTGACGATGACCACATCAGCAGTGAGTTTTTTGAACTCTGTTAAAAATTCCTCAGCTGAGGACTTAAGTGGTGATAAACAAAAAATATTTGCAGCCTTGCAATAACTTTTTACAGCTGTGGGCTTGAGCTTTTGACCTCGACCTGAGGGGCGATCGGGTTGAGTGATGGCAGCAACAACATCAAACTGGGGAGATTCGTTTAAAGCTTTTAAGCTCTCTTTGGCAATGGGAGGGCTTCCCATAAATATAACTTTGATCACGGGGTCTAGCTCTCCTTATCATCTGAAGATTTTTTCTCCGGGTATCCCAATTTTTTTATTTTGTTTTTAATGCGATTGGATTTAATAAGGCTTAAACGATCTATGAATAATTTTCCGTCTAGATGGTCAATTTCATGTTGTATACATATAGACAATAAACCATCAGTTTCAAGCTCTTGTGGCTCACCGGCAGTGTTCACGTACTTAACCTTAATGTGCTCGAAGCGTTTCACTGTGTCGTAAAAACCGGGAACACTCAGGCAGCCTTCATCATATTGAATTTCACCTTCTTTAAAAGTGACCTCAGGATTAATAAGGATGAGGGGTTGTTCAATTTTTTCTTCCAGTTCTGTGAGGCCGGTGTCTTTGCTCTCAATCTCTCGAGATTTAGTATCTTCAGCAGAATCTCCAACAATAGAGGTGTCTATCACTACTAACCGACTCAAAACTCCGACTTGAGGAGCGGCCAGACCGATCCCTTTAGAATCATACATAGTCTCTAACATATTAGCAGACAGAGTTTCAGCTGAGACGCCAAATTCAGTATGCTCCAGTGATTTTTTTCTTAAGCGCGGATCAGGGTAGGTTAAAATTTTCATTAATGCCATAGACTCTCCAGGGGCACAGGATATCTAGGGGTTGATTAAACATCAACGACTGGGGCGGCTATTTCTTTAAAATATTTATATCTTCAAGAATCTTTAAAATAGCTGGAAAAACAAAGAGAGTGAAGAGTGCTGAAATCAAAATACCCCACGCTAACGTCAGTGCTACTGGCTTAGTGTACCCAGAATCTCCCCCTATCCCGTAGGCCATAGGAAACAACCCCAATAAAGTAGTGATCGCTGTTAAAACTAGGGGCCTAAAGCGGGAGCGGGCTCCGGCTTGGATATCTAAAGACGTGAGCTTTTTATATTTTGACTGAATCTTTTGGTTAATCTCAGAAGCCATAATTAAAGACCCATTAACAGCCACACCTATCGTACCCACAATCCCAACCATAGACATCACACCCAGCTCTAACCCATGGAGCATGTGAACGATCATAATGCTGACTACTGTAAAAGGTATAGGCAATATGACCACAAATGGTTGTAGCAACCCTCCAAGAGTAAGAGCGAGAATAAAATAGATTCCAAGCAAACAAAACAACAAGACGTTCAAAAGCCACTCTCGGCTTTCCGCCTCAGTCAGTGTTTCACCAGAGGCTAAGATTCGAAATTCAGAATACTTTTTTGACAATTTTTCAGTGATTTCGCGAGCTTTTTTTACCAGGCTATTTCGTTGGGATAAATCCTCAAAAGGATACTTTAAGGTGTCTAGTCTATAACCCATTAAATGATTAATCTTATCTGGAGTTTGAACCTTCGACCACTCACCCAAACTGGAAAAACTCATCTCTCTGCCATCATCAGTCAAAAACGTCATTTCATTAGGATTGTTTTTAGAATCATTTGAGATGAGTTTGAACTTAAGTGGTCTAAAGCCTCCGTTCATCCAGAAATCTTGCAACCAAATACCTGAAACTTGTGATTGGAGTTGGTAGGAAATATCTTTTTTAGAAAAATTGAGCTCACTCAAACGACCGGCTTGAGGTTGCAAGGTCCAACTGGTGTGCCTGCTTTTATCTGCAGAAAGAGGCTCCCCCAAAGCTGGTGTTTGAGGCATTGCTTTTTTAATCTCTTCGAAAAGCTCTTCAGGAACTTTAGATTTTTTTGAATAAACACGAAACTCTAGGTATTTTTTATGATTTCTTTGGTTATAGGCATTGCCTACATAGGTATAAATTTTCTTATATTTAGATTTGGGTTCATCTTTAATAAACTCTTTAAGCCTATTTTCAACTTTAGCAGCAAACTGAGTCGGGTTAGAGTGAACTTCATCAATTTTCACACTCACTCTCACAAATCTTTGGCCTTGCTTCCACTCCCCTTCATCTAAGATAGCATTCACACCTAAGATGATTTCATTAATATACTTAGATGTTAAAAATTCGCCCTCAATTTTTTTAAGAAGCTCTGCCATCTGAGATTTAGAGTCCTCAATACTTTTTGATTGGGAAAGCTCTCCCTGCAATATGACGTTGACGCTGCTGATATTTAAATTGAAGTTTTGAGGCATATTTTTAACGTAATTCACACCAAAGAATGTAAGAGCACAAATTAGTATCACCCATGGGTATCTCCACCTCATTAATAGCTGGAGAACAAATGTGTATTTAAATTCTAAATATCGAAACACACCTGACAAACGACCCGGCTTGGGTTTTTTCACAAAGTGCTGGA
>CALGWV010000138.1 GCA_937936325.1 uncultured Bdellovibrionales bacterium
TACTTTTTGAATCCAATACAAACAGACATCTCTTGGATTCAAACGTGTAAGAAATACACATTTTACTAAAATTTAGGCAACCATGGGGTTTTTCATATTCATGACACCGTACCAAAGTGGCATTACTTTTGGTCCCATGCGACCTCGCCGCTTACCCGCGGATCTGGGTTAACAATTTTCAACGTGGTCCACGTTCAATCATTTTCAAGAAAGTTTGATATCCCACTCCTTTCTTGGGTTCATTGAATTTAGAGTCAAAAGTGTTTTTTTTTAAATTTTCTCACAATTATCTAAAAAACCGCAGAGCAGCTTTCTCTAGCCCCCCCTCTCTTCTAGCCTTGTACTGAACAACCAAGGTGCATTCTACAGAACACTTAAAGAGAGAGTCATGCAGATAAATTCATTTATTGATCATACCTTGCTCAAACCCGAAGCCACTTTGGCTGACATACATAAGCTATGCTCTGAAGCTCAAGAGTACCAATTCTATTCCGTCTGTGTGGCGCCCACTTGGGTCAGTCAGTGTCAAAAAGCTCTTAGTGGGTCTGATGTGAAAGTATGCAGTGTTGTGGGGTTTCCTCTGGGTTATTCATCCACAGAATCTAAGGTTTTTGAAATTGAACAACTTACAAAACTCGACTGCGATGAGATGGATTTTGTTGTGAACCTTGGACATGTTTTTGATGAAAACTGGCAATTCATAGAAAAAGAGTTTTCATCAATCAGACAAGCCACACCAAATACTTTGAAAGTGATTTTAGAAACGGGCCTCACAAATGAAGCTCAAGTGTCCAAGCTCTGCGAACTTGCATCGAAAACTGGAATTGAATTTGTTAAAACTTCCACGGGCTTCTGCAAAGACTCCTCAGCATCCACTGATTGGGTTCAGCTAATGAAAAAATCATGTGGCCCCAATACGAAAATCAAGGCTAGCGGTGGAATTCGCGATTTTTCAACTGCAAAAAAAATGATAGATGCTGGAGCTGAAAGACTTGGCTGCTCGGCCTCAATTAAAATTTCAAAAGGAGCACAAATATGACTCTACCCAAACTCAACAATCCTATGGCTTGCATCCTGGGATCAGGGCTTGGCGCCCTTGGAGAAAGCTTAGACTCATCCACAAAAGTGAGCTACCAAGACATTCCCGGATTTTTAAATACTCAAGTTTCCGGGCATAAAGGTTTTTTAATTTACGGAAAACTCGGATCACGGGACGTTGTTTTTTTACAAGGTCGAAATCATTTTTATGAAGGCCACTCCATGGAAGAGGTGGTCTACCCCATTCGTTTTTTAAAAAGCTTAGGCGTTCAAACTTTAATTTTAACCAACTCAGCAGGGGGAATGGGAGAGGGCATGAAGCCCGGCGACCCTATGCTCATTACCGACCATATAAATCTAATGGGGAACAACCCCCTCATTGGGAGTCATAGAGTAGACGAAGGCCCGCGTTTTCCTGATATGACTGATGCCTATGACCCTACTCTTTCACGAGTTCTAAAAAAATGTTTTGAAGAACATAATTTAAATATACATAGCGGTGTTTATGCAGGAGTGACCGGCCCTTCTTATGAAACCCCTGCTGAAATTAGATTCTTAAAACACGTTGGCGCTAGTGCTGTGGGAATGTCCACCGTGCATGAGTGTATCATGGCTCGTTACCTAGGAATGAAAGTGGTGGGGCTTAGCTGTATTACAAATCTGGCAGCGGGTTTAAGCGGCTCACCTCTTTCTCACAGCGAGGTGAAAGAAGTGGCTTCTCAGGTAGAGAAAAATTACACTAAGGCTCTCAAAAGTTTCATCCAATCCATTTAGGATGATTAAAGAGATTTACTAATTTGAACACACTGAAAAAATAGTTTTCATTATTTTCCTGGTCATTATCTTAAATTAGTGCTGCAATAAGGTATGAGGGGAAAAACCACTATACTAAGGCTTGTGGGAGTTTTGGGTCTTATTATTATTTTAGTTTCATGTGCGCCATCTAAGTACGAACTTGAAAATCAGTTGAGTCAAAACTGCAAAACGACTCAACTTGCTGGAGAATACATAGTCCAATGGACCTCTGGAAAAATTGAAAAAATTAAAGCTGAAGATGATGTTGATTTTTTAAATCGAGTTCAACAAAAAGAACTTTTAAATCAAACTGACTTTTTAAAGTGGAGCGGACGAAACTTCATATTAAAATCAAGCTCTCTCAAGCACAAAGCTTCAACAAATTTAGTTGCACTACCGAAAAACATCCCAGACATGGACACCCCTCCACCTGTAAACTCATTTGGATTCACAAAAAACAACACCTCTTGGGCCTTGGCTCAACTTGGGGCGCCCGAACTTTGGGATAAAAATATTTTAGGTCAAGGAAGAGTTTCTGCTATAATTGATACGGGTTTAAATCTTGAACTCAAAAGTGCCTTTGAAGGTCGCATCCATGAAAACGGAGACCTGGGACAGGATGAAGATCAAAATGGTTTTAAGGGTGATCAAAACGGATGGGACTTTACAACCCACAGCCCACTTCAAAAAGATTGGTTAGGTCACGGCACAAATATAGCCAGTCTCATAGCCTCAAACCATAAACTTTACAAAATTAGTGTTGCTCCAGAATCAAAAATTATACCTGTTGCCTATACTCAGTCAGAAACAGGGACACTCGATCAAGCTCTTAAAGCTATAAATTATTCTTACAAAAGAGGCGCCCAGCTGATCAATCTCAGCTGGTCTGGAGAGTCTTGCTCAAGAGGATTAGAATTAACATTAAAATCTATCGCACAAAAAAATGTTTTATTTTTTACATCTAGCGGAAACGAAGGCCTAGATCTGGACTCTACTCCCCGCTTTCCCGCTTCTCTAAAAATTCCGGGATTATTAACAATTGGATCCATAAATCAAAAAGATAAAGTGGCCGCTTTTTCAAACTTTGGCCTCTCTGTAGACCTGTTGGCCCCTGGCGACCGAGTGCCCGTCATTAATGGCACAGGTTTAGTGGCTCCTTTCAGCAGAGGGACAAGTCTTTCTACCCCGCTGAGCCTGGGTCTTGCCGCTTTAATCTGGTCTGCTTTCCCTGGTGCCCCCTCTCATATGGTGGAACAAGCTCTTTTAGAGAGCGCGCGAAACAAACGCCTTCAGGCTACTGATGCTCTAACAAGGTTGAACGAGCTCATGATTCATTCTGATATAAATCTATAAATATTACATGCTTAGTCATGTGCTACATCAAAGTCCGTAAGAAGCTTTATACTAGGCCGTGTCGAGAACTTATATAGGCACTAAATACACTTGGGTTTTTTCAATAAAAATTTTTATGAAACTTTGGAGATACAATGGACCATGTTCTTATTTCAGATCTTAAAAAACATCTAGGTCAAAAAGTGAAACTCAAGGGTTGGGTTTATAATAGCCGCTCCTCAGGTAAAATTAAATTTTTACTTTTAAGAGATGGAAGCGGTCTTTGCCAAAGTATTTTTTTTAAAGGGGAATGCGACACAAATAGCTTTGAAAATTTTTCAGAACTGAATCAAGAAACAGCCGTCGTTGTAACGGGAGTCCCTAGAGAGGAAGCCAGAAGCCCTGGCGGGGTTGAACTTGGAGCTGAAAGTTTTGAAATTATTTCTCAGTCTGTGGACTATCCTATTACTCCTAAAGATCACGGCACAGATTTTTTAATGAACCACCGTCACCTTTGGTTGAGATCTAAAAGACAACATGCCATTTTAAGAGTTCGTGCTGAAATTGTAGCGGCGATCCGAGATTTTTTTGATGGCCAAGGCTTTACCTTAACGGACGCCCCCATCTTTACACCTAATGCCTGTGAAGGAACCTCCACACTTTTTGAAACTCAATATTTTGATAGCAAAGCTTACCTTTCTCAGAGTGGACAACTCTATATGGAAGCCACGGCTATGGCTCTTGGAAAAGTATATTGTTTTGGACCTACTTTTAGAGCTGAAAAATCAAAAACTCGCAGACACCTTATTGAGTTTTGGATGGTAGAACCTGAAGTGGCTTTTGCGGATTTAAAAGACAATATGGAATTGGCTGAAGAGTTTTTAAGTTACGTTGTTCAAAGAACACTCAAAAATAAAGCTGAGGAGCTTAAGTCTTTAGAGCGAGATACTTCTGGACTAGAAAAAGTAAAGGGTGCTTTTCCGAGAATTCACTACAATGAAGCCTGTGAAATCATTTTAAAAGAAAACCCTAAGTTTGTGACTGGAGATGACTTCGGCGGAACCGATGAAACTATAATCAGTTCAAAGTTTGACAAGCCTGTTTTTGTTCATAATTTCCCTAAAAAAATTAAAGCCTTTTACATGAAAGAAGATCATGATAATTCCGCTGAGTCTCTCAGTGTCGATTTATTAGCCACTGAAGGTTACGGAGAGCTCATTGGCGGCGGTCAGCGTGAAGACGATATACAAAAGTTGCTTGATGGCATTAAAGAGCATGAGCTTAGTGAAGAGGACTTCTCTTGGTATTTAGATCTGCGTAGATATGGCTCAGTCCCCCACTCAGGTTTTGGGATGGGTTTAGAGCGCTGTGTGGCTTGGGTTTGCGGACTGCCCCATGTGAGAGAAACTATAGCCTTTCCAAGATTATACGGAAGGAATAAACCATAACTTTTATATTAATAATTTACTCTAGCCCTCCCCTAAAGGAGTCATTTTATGATTCATGAAACCATGATTGAAAATTTAGATAAAAAAAACCAAAAAGCCTTTGAAGGCGGAGGCCGAGAGCGGCTCACAAAACATAAAAAAGGCGGACGCCTCACTGCACGTGAACGCATTGGAGTGCTTTTAGATCCTGCAAGTTTTGTTGAAATAGATAGGTTCGTCACCCATAGATGTACGAACTTTGAAATGGATAAAAAGCATATCCCAGGTGACGGGGTCGTTACAGGTTATGGTCGTATCAAGGGACGTTTGGTTTTTGTTTACTCTCAAGACTTCACCGTGTTTGGCGGTAGCATGTCTCGCACCACTGCCAATAAAATTTGTAAGGTGATGGACCTTGCCGCAAAAAACGGCGCTCCCATGATTGGAATTAATGATTCTGGTGGAGCCCGTATTCAAGAAGGTGTTGAAGCCCTTGGTGGATACGGAGATATCTTTTTTAGAAACACAAGATTTTCAGGAGTGATTCCTCAGATCTCAGCCATTATGGGCCCTTGCGCAGGGGGTGCTGTTTATAGTCCTGCACTTACGGATTTCACGTTTATGGTGCAAGACTCAAGCTATATGTTTGTGACTGGGCCAGACGTTATCAAAACTGTCACCCATGAAGACGTCACAAAATCAGAACTCGGTGGCGCAGAAACTCATAATGAAAAGTCAGGTGTAGCTCACTTTGCTGCAGAAAACGACAAGCACTGCCTACTCTTAATTCGTGAATTGATAAGCTTTTTACCCAATAACAATTTAGAGGACCCACCACAAAAAGATGTTGAAAAAGTGGAAGGACGTTTTGACACAAGCATAGCTGATCTTATTCCTGATAATTCAAAAAAACCTTACGACATGAAAGAGCTCATTAAAAAAGTAGTGGATGACGCCTACTTTTTTGAAGTCCAAGCTCACTACGCAAAAAATATTGTTATTGGCTTTGCCAGGCTCAACGGCAGGAGCGTGGGCATAGTGGCCAATCAACCCCAAGTCCTAGCCGGCTGTTTAAACATTGATGCCAGCCGAAAAGCCGCTCGTTTTATTAGGTTCTGTGATGCTTTTAATATACCACTAGTCAGCTTTGTAGATGTTCCAGGATTTTTACCAGGTGTAGAGCAAGAGTGGAAAGGGATTATCAACCACGGGGCTAAAATTGTTTACGCCTATGCCGAAGCCACTGTTCCTAAAATTACTCTGATCACACGTAAAGCCTATGGGGGGGCCTATATTGTTATGGCCTCAAAACATATTGGTGCTGATGTAAATTTAGCCTACCCAAGTGCAGAAATTGCAGTCATGGGTGCCGAAGGTGCAGTGAATATTATTTTTAGAAAACAAATTGGAGAAAGTGAATCTCCAGAGGAAACCCGTCAAGAAATCATCAACGACTATGAAGAAAAGTTCTCTAACCCATACGTGGCCGCAGAGTTAGGATATGTTGACGAGGTCATTGATCCTGCTGAAACTCGAGGTCGCCTTATTGATTCACTTGAAATGCTAGTGCACAAAAGGGAATCCGGCCCTTCTAAAAAACATGGAGTGATTCCATTATGATTAAAAAAATTCTCATTGCGAATCGTGGTGAAATTGCCATTCGAATTTTTAGAAGCTGTCGCGAAATGGGCATAGACTCTGTGGCTGTTTACAGTGAAGTCGATAGAGAAAGCCAACATGTTTTACTTGCTGATGAAGCTTATCTTATAGGCCCAGCTCCAAGTTCTGAGTCTTATTTGCGCATAGATAAAATCATCGATGTCGCAAAAAAATCAGGAGCTGATGCTATCCACCCTGGATATGGTTTCTTAAGCGAATCTGCAGACTTTGCAAAAGCCTGTGAAGATGCTGGAATTACATTTATCGGTGCCACGTCTAAAAACATCACTCAAATGGGAGACAAACTCTCGGCACGAGCCCTGATGGAAAAAGCCGGAATGCCCACCGTACCAGGAAGCCCAGGTGCTATAAAAAATTTGGAAGAAGCTAAAACTATTTGTGAAAAAATTGGCTACCCCGTAATGGTGAAGGCCTCTGCTGGTGGTGGCGGTAAAGGGATCCGCGTGGTTCACTCTCCTGAAGACCTAGCCTCAGGCTTAAGAGCCGCTCAGTCAGAAGGAAAAAATTATTTTAATGATGATAAAGTTTTCATAGAAAAATTTGTACAAAACCCAAAACACATTGAGGTTCAAGTTTTTGGGGATCAGCACGGCAATGCCGTTCATCTTTTTGAAAGAGAATGCTCCATTCAAAGACGCCACCAAAAAATTATTGAAGAAGCCCCCAGCCCCTCACTTCCTTCAGAGGTGCGAGACAAAATGTGTAAGATGGCCCAAAAAGCCACCCAAAGCATTGGCTATCAAGGCGCCGGCACCATTGAATTTATTTTTGATAATGTCACCAAAGATTTTTTCTTTTTAGAAATGAACACACGACTTCAAGTTGAACACCCTGTCACTGAATGCATCACTGGAATTGATTTGGTGAAAGAACAAATCAAAGTGGCCTCAGGAGAAGCTTTAAGTTTCACACAAGAGCAAATTAAAGTTTCCGGACATGCCATTGAGCTCAGACTTTGTGCTGAAGACCCGACCACTTTTTTACCTAGTGCTGGGAAGATCGTCAGATGCCGCATACCCCAAGGACCTTTCGTTAGATTTGATGGGTACATTTACGCAGGCTACGAAGTCTCAATTTACTATGACCCGATGCTGGCCAAACTCATTGTTTGGGGTGCCAACAGAAAAGAGTGTTTGAACCGACTGCGCAGAGCTCTATCCGAGTTTGCTTTAACAGGCATTAAAACCAATGTGATTTTACATAAAAATATTTTAGATCATCCTAAATTTATTGATGGCAGCTATGACACTCAGTTTGTAGATAAGGAATTGATCACAACAGATAAGAAATCATTTTTTAAATATGTTCCTGATGAAGTCTTTTTAGTTTCAGCAGCCATTGCTTCTTACCAAGAGCAAAAATCAAAATCTTTTGAACAAAAAAATGGCTCCCCAAAATGGAAAGCCAAAGCCAGACTCGAATCCCAAAATCAAGGTTAGACTATGTATTTTGAAAGCAGTGTGAATAAAACAAATTATCGTGTGATTGTTGAAGAAGACCTCAAGAACTGGCGTCTTAAAGTTCAAAAAATTTTAAAAGATGATACTGAACGCCAGTGGGACGAACACATTATTCCTAAAAAGGACTTTCATACAGCCGCTGATGGCAACATCTCGCTTTTATTTAACAACAAATCTTATCTCGTAGATGTGGTAGACCGTGAAGATCATATTGAAGTTTACACACGAGGCTCTTATCGAAACGTCGTCATCGCCAATGAAGATATCATCTTAAGAAATGGACTTATGGGCCTTGGCGGACTAGGGCAAGTTAAAAACCTCAAAGCCGGCATGCCCGGGAAAATCGTAAAGATTTTTATTCAAGAAGGCCAAGAGGTCAAAACAGGAGAGCCCCTTCTTATTATGGAAGCCATGAAAATGGAAAACGAAATCCGCGCCACAGCCGATGTCAAAATTAAAACAATCCACGTGTCCGAAGGAGACTCCGTCGAAACCGGCGGAGCTCTCATTAGCTTTGGGTAGTGTAAAATAAGGCTCTAAAGGCAGGTGTTAATAACAAGATTTCAAGATGGATTGATCAAAAAGTCTTCATGAGAAACTGATTGGCTTCTAATTTCAATGATTTAGCTCTTATTCCAGCATTTTGATAGCCTGAAAACCTTGCCGCTAATAATACCCAGATCTGCGGATAAGCGGCGAGGGAAAACCCATCAAACGTGCTTCAGCAGTGTCTAGCGCAGAAATTTTATCTTGAATTGTACTCACCTGTACGGTGAAAGAGAAAATTTTGAGCACGACGCTGGGGGAGCGCGTTTCATGAGTTTTTACCGCCGCTTTTCCGCGGATCTGGGTAATACAGGCTTACATCACCTACATAAAACAGTCCTATTTTGGCAGCTAAAAAATGAGGATTCTAAACTTGTTTCATCCCCCATGCTGCTGATTGCTTTAAGGGCTTATTATGAGCCTCGACTCTAGAAAATAATTCTGATAAAAGGGGAGCTTAGATTTTTAGTTCAACTTCATACTTATTTTCAGATGGTGCCACAATGTTAAAGTATTTTCTTTTTATCCTTTTAAACCTTATTTTCAATTGGAATATTCAGGCAAATGAGCCTATTGAGTTTTGCGAGATACATTTTAAAGTTGGTTCATATGCAACTACAGATCCTGTTAAAGACCAGTTCCCGGGTATTGATCCTGACTTGGCTCAAGAGATTTTGAACTTTATGCAGGCGGCAGACACATTAGGGCTCTTCAAGCCATCTGATTTAAACCTTTTAATTTCAAGAAGAGCACATTCTGAACCCTTGGCACAGCATGAGGCTGATTTATGGAATACAGTCTTGTATCTCGCCTCCACTCACCCCATTGATACAGGGGAGAATCGATTTGATTTTTTTGTTCGAACCTACTCTGCAGCTTATTCCAACTCTAATTTTCCTAGAGGTGACCTTGAAATCGCGGCTGTTGAAAACCTAGCCAAAGGCTTGGAAAGTACTATCCCACCACATTTAATGTCAGACTTTGGCTTAAACTTCAGCTCGCCTGAGTTTAGAAGCTCTTTTCTAGATACTGGAATCCTTCTGCAACGTGATGATATTATTGCCTACAACGAAAATGATAAAGAGACATGGTCTCAATACTTACCTTATTTTGCACTATCAACAGGTCTGTTCACACATTTAGACCATAGCTTTGACTTTGACAGAGTTAGAACTACAGTTGAAAACTTCACTCATCATAGAAACCTTGTTCTATCAAGAAAAATTACCAGAGTGGCGTTCTTGAATTTTGTAAACGAAAAGTTAAGGTCTCAAAAGGGACTAGAAGAGCTAGCTCATTTTTCAAAAGAAATTATGCAATATGTTGAGGTTCTTGGCCAGGCTTGGGGTTTAGATGCACCTCAATTTTCCACCCCAAAAAACCAGAGCTCAAAAAATCAAAGAGAAGAAAACTTCATTGGCTTTAAACGTCTGTTAGACTTTGCTAAAAATCATCCAGGCACTGAAGCTGCAGACGGGATCCTCGAAACAGCTACACAAAATTTTTTCATGTCCATAATGACCTTATTTGATGCCTTTGAGAAGGACCCCAGTTTTTCTAGTGGCGTAATTACAACTGAGTCTGAACTAGAAGAATTACTTGATAATACATTCTCTAGAATTAATGGTGTCACATCAACATACTTCAGAAGCTTAGAAGAGCTTTTCTTTTACGCAGTGGATGGACGTCCTCTGCAAAGAATTGATGAACTGACAATCAGAAAAAAGGCCTTAAGCCGTTTAAAATCTTGCTTTACACCTTGGGTTTCTGAGTTGAGTCAGACTGCTCGAGCACAACGTAAGTCCGCCGGTTCCAACGTTACAACCACTGCCTCTTCTGTTTCTCTAGCTGCTCAGCAGCCCATTGTGCGTGAAGACATCTCCACACCAATTATCGCCGATCTCTTTACTCCTCTTCCTCAAAGATCTGAAAACAAACGAAAACCCGGGAACCAAAAAGCTGCAAAGTTAAAAACAAAAACACCCCGTCGCAATGAGCTTCAAAGCAACTTACCTTTAGAAGTTACAGGTATGAGAACTGATGAAATCTATTCGGTGACTTTTAATCGTGTAAACCCTCAGAGACCTTTAGCCCAAGGTCAACATTTCCTTCAGCTTTCAGATAAAGTTCTTAACGGGTTTAAAACAGATCAGAATTTAAACTGGCAGCTATGGAGAGCCACATTTTCAAATGGATTAGCCGTAAGATCTCACGGAGCTAATGGCATGAAGTTTATTGGTGAGAAAGCTGATGGAAAAGAGCTTTATAGCTTAAAAAGAACAACTTCAAACTTCAGAATTTTAGTCGTTTATGATCTCGATACAAGAGTTTGGTATTTTGAGGATTACTTTGACCATGATAGTTTCGATCGGCTTTATAGGCCCTATAGGTAATAGTCCGTGGTCTGAACTATCACCCAGATCCGCGGATAAGCGGCGGTAAAAACCCATGAAACGTCCTCCCCCAGCGTCGTGCTCAAAATGTTCTCTTTCACCGTACAGGTGAGTACGATTCAAGAGAAAATTTCTGCGCTAGACACTGCTGAAGCATGTTTG